>JAKAYL010000023.1 GCA_021809545.1 Thermoplasmata archaeon | reverse complement strand
TTTCCGGCGGGGAGGAGAGCCTGGCACTGGATCCAGCCGGGGTTGCCGTACGGGAAGGTCGAGAACAAGCAGGTCCTCGCGAAGCTGAAGACCACATCGTTCGGCCAGACGGCGGAGTGCGTGTTAGCGACCGGGTTGTAGAACTGAGCGTTCGAGTTGATCACGAACGTGTAGTTGTCTCCGCTCTGGAGGGTGCTGCCATAGAGCGCCGTGCAGTAGGAGGAGCCCGGGACGCAGGTGGCAAGGTCCGGGACGTAGTCATTCAGGTTCGGTCCGGCAACGGAGCCGTTGTAGGCTACAAGCGTCTGGTAGACGTTGTAGATCAGCTCAGTTCCTGCCGTCTCGTAGTCGGCTGCAGGGTCTTCAGAGACCGAGCCGCCAGGGACAAGCTCGTAGGAGTTGAGCACACCCTTGTGGGGAGGGGATGGGGGAGTCGGGGCCGGAACCGTTACACCATAGCCCACCGAGAAGGTGAAGTTGGTGTAGTTCCAGAGCGAGCCCGACTGGGTCGCAACCTCGAAGTTGACAGTGTAGACACCAGCGGTTGTGCTGGCGTTGGCGCTGACCGTGGCGGTGGCACCGTACGTGTTGTTGTTGGACGTGACCACGTCGATCAGGTTGGGGGTAGGGGTAACGAAGCGAGTCCAGACCACCGTCCAAGCCGAGTCGGACGGAGGAGCGCTAACGATTCCCTGGAGGGTGAGAGAACCAGTGGCGGGGATCGTAGCGGTTGAGCCCCCAGAGACCGATCCGAGGAGGGTCGGCTGGCTCGGGAGCTGGGTGAGCACGGATTGGGAGACCGTGACTATGGTGAGCGCTTGGGTGTTGGTGTAGGTCTTGCCATTGGCGGCGTTGGCTACAACCGACACAAAGTACACACCAGGAGCAGTGTAGGTGTGAGTAACGGTCGAGGAGGTCGAGGTCAAGTTCGAGCCGTCACCAAAGACGAATACGGAGCTAACTGGGGCTCCCGCGGGAGTGGTGACCGAGAAGGTCAGCGGGTTTCCAGCTTGAGTCGAAGTGATAGGAGCAAAGATACTGGCGCCAGGAACCGGAGGAGTGGGTGTCGGGTGGCACACCGTCAGGTTCGCCGAAGGCGGATCGCAGGTGACTGTCGAGGACGACCCCGACGAAGAGCCCTTGGTGGGGGTGCCCGTACCGTTGAAAACGATGAAGGCGCCCACACCGGCTAGTACCATGACAACCACGAGAATGATAGCCCCGATCATCGGGGACATACCACCGCTCTTTTTCGGAGTTGATGCCGCCGGAGGCATAAACTCGTCGGTTGGTGATTTGGGTGCAGTCGGCGGGTTTGGTCCACTATTTGTTGCGCTTGTAGCCATGTTCCACTCCTGGATAAGCTGAAGGGGGTAAACGGGTTGCTAATATAAATACTCTGATGGGGGAGAGGATCGAGAGAAGAGTTTGCGGGGGTCGGGAGGGAATGCAGGTGCCGGGAATTTCGGGCCCCAGGCGGACCGGCCTGAGGCGTTTCGAACCCGGGTAGTTAGCTTGGAAGGCTAAAATCCTACCACTAGATTACACCTGCACTCGGGGCTCGGGAAAGGGACCTCGTATCTAAGGTTTCGCTGTCGCCTTCGCCGCGTGCTCGTGCAGACCGCACTCCTTGGAACTGCTTTCCCACCACCAGCGACCCGCCCGCTTGTCTTCGCCTGGCTGGATGGCCCGGGTGCAGGGCGCACAACCGATGCTGGGATAGTTCTTGTCGTGGAGCTCATTGTAAGGGACATCCCACTTCTTGATGTAGTCCCAGACCATCTCTTCGGTCCAATCGGCCAAGGGGCAGATCTTCATGACCCCGGGGCGACCCTCGTCGAACTCGACCTTGCGGACCGCCGCACGAGCCGTCGATTGTTCCCTACGGAGTCCCGTCACCCATGCTCCCAGCCCGTTCATGGCCCGGCCGAGAGGCTCGACCTTGCGCACCTGGCAGCAGAGCTTGCGAGAGTCTACAGAGTCGTAGAAGAGGTTCACCCCGTGAGTGTTGACCATCTCCTGGACCCGGCTCGTGTCGGGAAAATAGACGGCGACGGGAAGCGCATACCGTGTCCGGGCGAGCGACATGAGCCGGTAGGTCTCCTCCGGGAGCCGTCCGGTATCCAACGTGAAGACCCGCATCGAAGGAGCGACCTTCTTGACCATGTCCATAAGAACCATGTCCTCTGCCCCGTAACTGGTGGAAAGGGCAACCTTGGTGCCGAACTTCTCGGCAGCCCAAAGCACGATCTCTTCCGCGGTCCGCGATTCCAGGGAGGCCAGTTCTTCCGTCGAGGGTGACATGGTCCCGACGATTGCCAGCCTATAAAGACCCTTTCCTTCTGCGCATCTTGGTGGCCGTCGCACGCAAGATATGCGTGCACCTGACCATGCAAAGGCTTAATCCCGCCCCTTGCCTCGCACGGTTGCGGTCCCAATGCGGGTGCTCAGGATTAACGACTACATGGGGGAGCCTGGAGGCGCCGAGGCTTACATCTCCCAGATTTCCAAGCTTCTGACCACTCGGGGACATCCGCAGAAGATCTTCACGATCAGCAATGTCCAGACCCTGATCGAGTACACCCCCCTTCCTTGGGAGGAGGTCTACCCCCTCCGCCCGCTCGGCGTTCGGCGCCTCTTCGAGGATGTGGTGGGGGAGCCCGGCATCCTGGAGCACCTCAAGAAGGTTGCACAGGAGTTCCGCCCGGATCTTGTTCATCTTCACCATTTCGACAACATGTTCACCCCGGTCGCGGACTTCCTGCAGAGCCTCAACGTCCCAGTGGTGATGACGGCCCACGACGCCAAGCTGTTCTGCCCACTCTCCACTCTGACCCTTCCGAACGGGGACGATTGCGAAGGGGGCATCCTCCCCCGCTGCCAGTTCACGGGTTGCAACGTTGGGAGGAGCCTTCCCTATCGTATCCACCAGATCAATCGGCTCATGCACGATGTGCAGCCCCACATCCGGGCGTTCCTCGCCCCCAGCCTCTCCACGACAGCGCTGCTCGACCGGTTCGGTTTCCGGCCCGCCCACAGGGTCCCTTCCTTCATTCGGGAGCCGGAAACTCTCCCGCCGCTCTCGAACGCGGAGCCCCGGGGCCCCCCCGTGGTTGGCATCCTGACCCGGCTTCACTTCCACAAGGGGGCACAGACCGTACTCGAAGCGTTCGTTCGGGTCCAGAAAGAGATCCCGAACGCCCGCCTCGTGATCGCGGGTCGGGGACCCTACGAGAATGCCCTCAAGAAGAGGGCAGAGGAGCTCCACATCGAGGGGGCGGTGGAGTTCCCCGGATGGATCGAAGGGGCAGCGAAGGAAGAGTTCTTCCACCGGATCCATGTCCTCGCCGTTCCTTCCATCGCCTACGAGAACTTCCCCTTGGTCAGCCTCGAGGCGATGGCACGGTGCAAGTCGGTCCTGGGAAGCCGGAACGGAGGGATCCCCGACCTCGTGCTCAACGACGAGACGGGACGCCTGCTCCCTCCCAACGACATGGAGGCTTGGGCCCAGGCCATGCTTGAGGTGCTGCGGGACCCCCAACGTCTGCAGAAGTGGGGGACGGCCGGTAGGAAGCGATACGAGGAAAGGTTCCGGCCCCAGAACCACCTGGAGGGACTATTAAACGTATATTCTTCCGTGCTTAAACAAGGTGAGGCTAGCTAAGGCACATGGACCGGTCCCTCTGGCAGAAGTCATATCCGAAAGGAGTACCCGACGACATCGAGATCCCCGAGGAGAGCGTCCCGGGGATGCTGCGTCGCACGGCGTCCAAGTATCCCGGAACCGATGCCGTCATCTTTGCGCTGACCCCCACCGTGGCTCGGCGGTGGACCTACCGGCAGCTCTGGAAGGACATCGTGGCGTTCTCGCGGGGCCTCGCTGCCCTGGGCTTCAAGCGGCGGGACCGCATCGCGCTCTACTTCCCCAATTGTCCGCAGTATCTCGTTGCCTACTATGGGGCACTCCGCCTGGGGCTCACCGTTGTGCAGGTCAGTCCCCTGTATGTCGGGGACGACCTCGTGTTCCCCATCACGGATTCCGGGGCCAAGGGAGTAGTGACCATCGACGTGCTTTCGCACAATCTCGAGTCGGTGTGGCCCCGATTGGAAAAGCAGGGTCTCAAGGTCGTCGTCAGCCGGTTCAAGGACGCGGCACCCTTCTTGGTCGGGGCCCTCTTCCTGGACGGCGCGCTCCGGAAGAAGGGGCTAGACCCCTCCCCTCCCACGAAATTCGATTTCGTGCCCTTCAAGAGCCTGCTCCGTCGGAACCCGACCTTCGCCCCCGTGAAGATCCGGCCGGACCGTGACGTGGCCGTCTTCCAGTACACCGGAGGCACGACGGGCAAGCCCAAGGCTGCGATGCTCACCCACCGGAACCTGGTGGCCAACGCCCTGCAGCTCCGGGCCTGGGACGTGGATTCCAAGGAAGGCGCAGAGCGGGTCCTCTCGGTCATCCCGTTCTTTCACGTCTACGGGATGACGGTAGCCATGAACTACCCGCTCTTCTTCGGAGGCACCCTCATCATCAACCCCGAGAAACCGTCGCCGGAAACGGTGATCCCGCTCATCGACCGGTACAAGCCCACCCAGTTCCCTGGGGTGCCTGCGCTCTACAACGCCATCAACAACCACCCCCACGCCAAGGAGATCGACATGAGCAGCATCCGGGCCTGCCTGAGCGGCTCCGCCCCCCTCACCGTCGAGATCACAAAGAAGTTCGAGCAGCTGACCCACGGCCGGCTCATCGAGGGCTACGGGCTCTCGGAGGCCTCGCCCGTCACGCACGCGAATCCCCTCAAGGGGGATCGCAAGATCGGCTCGATCGGGCTCCCAGTTCCGAACACGGACATGAGGGTCGTCTCCCTAGAGGACCCGAAGAAGGACCTTGGGGTCGAGGAGGCCGGCGAGCTCGCCGTGCGCGGCCCCCAGGTCATGGCCGGGTACTGGAACCAGCCCGACGAGACGCAGATGGTGCTGAAGGACGGCTGGCTCTATACAGGGGACATTGCGAAGGTCGACAAAGACGGCTACACCTACATCGTGGACCGGAAGAAGGACATCATCCTCGTGGGAGGTTTCAACGTGTATCCCCGGGAAGTGGAGGAGGTGCTCTACACCCATCCGGACATTCTGGAAGCCGCCGTCATCGGTGTCCCCGACGATAAGCTCGGGGAGATCGTCAAGGCCTTCGTGGTCGCGAAGCCCGGAACAAAACCCCAGGAGGTCGACATCATCGACTTCGTACGATCCCACATTGCGCACTTCAAGGCCCCCCGGTCGGTCGAATTCGTGGACACCCTGCCGAAGACCTTGGTGGGGAAGGTCCTCCGCCGCGAGCTCAAGAAGGCCACCGACCGGGCCTCCGCCAAACCCTAGTCGGGGAAGGGGCTGATGGCGAAGCGGGACTATTACGAGGTCCTCGGAGTTCCGAAGACTGCCTCTCAGGACGAGATCAAGAGCGCCTATCGCAAGCTCGCCCGCCAGTACCATCCCGATCTCAACAAGGAGAACCCCAAGGCGGCGGAAGAGAAGTTCAAGGAACTCTCGGAAGCCTACGAGGTGCTCATTGACACCGACAAGCGGCGGCACTACGACAACATGGGGTTCGCCGGGGTCCAGCAGGACTTTGGGCCCGGCGGTTTCACCTGGCAGAACTTCCATCACACGGGAGACCTCCAGGACATCCTCGGGCAGGACATCTTCAACCAATTCTTCCGGCAGCAGGGAGGCGGCTCGATCTTCGACCTGTTGGGGGGAACTTACGGGCCCCGCCAGGCCCAGCGCGGCCGCGATCTGGAGGCAACGCTCGCGATCGACCTAGCCGACGTCGTAGAGGGGGTCACCAAGGAGATCGAACTCACCCGAAGAGAGGCGTGCCCCCGGTGCAACGGCACGGGTGCGGAGAAGGGGACCAAGGTGGAACGATGCCCCGAGTGCGAGGGGGCGGGGCAGGTCCACCGGACAGTGCAGCGCGGATACACCCGGATGATCACCATCATCGAGTGTCCTACCTGCGAGGGCACGGGAAAGAAGATCTTCAAGAAGTGCCTGGATTGCGGCGGGAGCGGGGAGGTCCGGAAGGTCCGCCGGATCAGCCTGCGCATCCCCCCCGGGGTCGAGGACGGGACCCTCCTCCGGCTCGGAGGGGAGGGAGAGCGGGGACCCGGGGGCAGGGTCGGGAACCTTTACGTCCGGATCGAGGTCCGGGAGGACGCACGCTTCCGGAGGGATGGGCGGACCCTCTACAGCGAGCTCACCCTCGAGCTGGGCCAAGCCCTGCTCGGGGACAAGGTCAAGATCCCTACCCTGGGCGGGCATGCCCTCCTCACGGTCCCTCCCGGAACACAACCCGAGGCCATCCTCCGGCTCCGCGGGGAGGGGCTGCCTGCGCAGGGAGGCGGGAACCGGGGAGACTACCTCGTCAAGGTACACGTGCACCTTCCGGAATCCCTTAACGACCCCCAGAAGGAGGCCGTGAAAGGGCTCTTCGGGGGAAGTTCCGCGGGCGATGATAGCTCGTGGAGGTCGAGCCTGTTCGGTCGGAAGCGCTCGTGAAGGAAGAGCACTATTTCTCCGAGGAGCCGACCTCCCGGGTGAAGCCCCGTGAGATCCGACTCCTCTTCAACGGACGCATCTACCGCTTCCACACCGCCGGAGGGGTCTTCGCCACCGAAGGCCTCGACCCCGGCACAGCGCTTCTCGTGGAGAACATGGTGCTGGAGGGGACGGAGAGCGTCCTCGACCTGGGTTGCGGGTGGGGGCCCATCGGCATTGCCGCCGGACTTCTTCTCTCCCGGGGAAAGGTGGTGATGGTCGACGTCAATCGGAGGGCGCTCTGGCTCGCCAAGAAGAACGTGCGGGAAGCGGGTCTATCGAACGTAGAGATCCGCGCCGGTTCGCTCTACGAGTCCGTCGGCGAGGAGAAGTTCGATGTGATCGCGACCAACCCACCCTACCACGCCGGCCGGGAGACCATTCTGCGCATCCTCGACGAGGCCCCGGCCCACCTCCGTGAAGGGGGCCGTCTCCTCATGGTCGGGAAGGGAGCGCAGGGGATGATCTTCTACCAGGGTTATCTGGAGGAGCACTGGACCGACGTCCAGGTCCTGGGACGACGCGGAGGATACCGCGTGGTGATGGCCCGGCATCCCAAGTCCTGACCTCGAGACTGCGCACAGCGAGTGCGAGAACCGGGGAAAGCATCAGCTATCGACCACCGATCGCCCGAAGGGGCAGGCAGGGACCCCTGCGGGAGCTGCGCAAGAGCTGGGTGGGCCCCGGTTCTTCCTTGGAGGGTTATGGGTGGCTTCAGGACGCGTCTCTTCCCCTACCCGCCTGAGGGAGAGCCCAGTAGTCTTCTCAGGAGGAGGATGGATCAAGTGCCCGAGAGCACAGTGCGGATCCCGTCCCGGAGCGAAATGCGGCACTCCACTCCGAGCGCCTTTCGGGTGTAGGAGGGGTCCACCTCGAACTCTGGGTGGAGGATCTCCACATCCGCCCGGGGGTTCTCGACAACGGAAACGGAGAGCGGGGTATCCCGAGGGTGGAGTTCCTTCCATATCTCGGTCACCAACCCGGCGACGCCCAGCACGGTCCACGCCTCTCCGCTCGCCACGCTGAACGTGGGGACCTCGGGAGGGCGCGGACGGAGCAGGTAGTCGACGGCCGCCAGCCAGTGACGGACGACGTCCTCGATATGAATGAAGTCCCGCTTCTGGGTGCCGGGGGCGAAGACCTGAAGTGGCCCCCCCTTCCGAGCCTGCCCCGCGAAGAGGTTCAGCACGTTGCCCTTTCCTACTGGGGTCCCTTGGCAGAGATAGTTTCCGTAGAGGTTGCTCATGCGGAGGATGACCCCGAGCGCGCCCCCGTCGTGGGAAAGCTGTCGGACCAGCCGCTCTCCTTCGGCCTTCTGTTGGGAATATTCGTGGGTCGGGCGGGCCGGGGTCTCCTCGGTGATCGGGAGTCGCTCAGGGATCCCCACCACGGAGAAGCTCGAGGCGAACACCAAGGGGATTCGACGGGACCGGCATTGTTCGACAAGCCGGGAGGTGCCCGCCACGTTCACGGCGCGGGACCCTGCGGGGTCCCGGGCACAGGCCACGACACCGGAGAGGGCGGCAAGATGAACGACGACGTCGCAGTCCGATACCCACCGCAGTCCCTCGGCCGAGGCAAAATCAGCCGACAGTACCTCGATCCCCGGGTTGATCGCATGGACAGGACCGCTACCGTCGTCGAGAAGCCGCAGGTCGGTCTGGCGCTGGGAGAGCAACTGGACAAGACGCCCTCCGACGTACCCTGTGGCTCCGGTGATCCCTACGATGGGCATTGTGCCGGGGAATACGCCTCAGTACTTATCCTTGAAGGGAAAATTGACCGCCGTAAGAGAGAGCAGGAAGGTTCAGGGCTTCGGGGACGCGGCCCCGGTCGCCACGGTCTCGGCGAGCGATTCCACCGCGTCCACCATGATCACCCACTTCAGGTAGGCGTTGAGGGAGGCGCGGAGGGCGGAACTCGTGTCCGCCCGAACCTGGAGCAGAACCCCCCCGGGCTCCCGCTCGAGGGCCACGGTGCTCTTCCCAGCAACATCCCCGGTTTCCGGCCCCAATGCCCGGAAGAGCCGGTCGAGTTTCTCTTCGGGAAGGTCCCGTAACCTCACGGTGGCACTCCACGGCCGCTCCGGCAGCGAGTTCCCCCGCGTCATTTCCCGAGACGGGCCCGGACGGAGAGGAGGACACGCTCGGCCTTGGCCGCGGCGGCGTCCACGTAGGCCTGGGGCGAGAAGAGGTAGGTGAGCTCGGCGTCGGTCAGCCACTTCGTGAGGCGACTGTCGGCGCGGGCCCTCTGGAGGAGCTCGTCGGCACCGCCGGCGCCGAGCCCTCGGGTCAGCGTCCGCATGAGTTCGTGGGCCTCCTGCCGGGACATCCCCTTCCGGGCCAGCTCCAGCATCACGTTCTCCGTCATCACGGAACCCCCGCTGATCGCAAGGTTCTCCTGCATGCGGGCGGCGTTCACCTTCCAACCCTCCACGATCTGCCGGGTCTTGACCAGCATATCGTCGAGCAGGATCACGCCGTGAGAGTAGAGAAATCGCTCATTGGCCGAGTTGGCAAGGTCCCGTTCGTGCCAGGAGACCATGTTTTCCAGGGAAGTCTGGGGAAAGGCCCGTACCAGGCGGGCGAGAGAGGAGATGTTCTCGGCGGTAACGGGGTTCCGCTTCTGGGCCATCGTGGACGAACCCACCTGTCGGCTCTCGTCGAAGGGCTCGGAGAGCTCCCCGATCTCCGTCCGCTGAAGGTTCCGGACCTCGGTCGTCAGCCGGTCCAGGGTGCTTGCGACCATCGCGATCCAGAAGGAGAACTCCGCCAAGCGGTCCCGACCGGTGACTTGCGTAGGCGCCTCCTCCACGACAAGACCAAGGAGGGACATCACGCGGGCCTCGATGGTTTCCCCCGAGGCACCGAAACTGGCCCCAGTCCCCACAGCGCCCGACATCTTTCCCACGGCCAGGCGTGGGACGATCTCGTCGAGCCGCTCCAGATGACGTGTCAATTCCGAAAGGAAGTTGGTGAGCTTGTAGCCGAAGGTGGTCGGGACCGCATGCTGCCCATGGGTGCGCCCCACCATGGCCGTCTTCCGGTGGCGCTCGGCCTGCATCGCCAAGGATTGGCACAGCTCCTTCAGGGAGGAACGCAGCAGTTGGGAGGCGCTCAGGAGCTCCAGCCCCCGCGCAGTGTCCAAGATGTCGTTGGAGGTGGCCCCCAGGTGGACATAAGCGGCGCCCCGATCCGAAACCTCGGAGAGCGCCTTCACAATGGCCATGATGTCGTGCCGAGTCTCGGCTTCGAGCGCCTCGACCCGCGCGAGGGTGACTCGACGTTCCCGGACCGCAGCCTCGATGTCGGTGGCCGCTTCCGGAGGGATGAGCTTCTCGTCGGCAAGGGCCCGTGCGAGCGCCGCCTCCACACGGAGGGCTCGGCGGAGCGCCTCTTCGGTGGTGAATATCTCGCGGCTCTCCCTCCGGCCATAACGGTACTCGATGGGACAGATCAGCTCCAGCGCCATGACCGGGTTTCCTTCCGCCCCGCCTTAACGGGCAAGACTTAATAGTGTGATGGGGCTTTCATTCCCTGGGGATTTGATGGGTTCGCGTTCTCATCGCCGTCGTCACGCCCGGAGACGGCTTCGTTCCAGCGATCGGGGGGTGGCCGCGGTCGTGGGGACTCTCCTCGCACTGCTCGTATTCCTCGCTATCTTCGGTATCTTCCTCTCCGATTACCTTCCGCTGTGGATGCAGGACAACGAGGAATCCTTCAGTGCCACGGTGGCCAACCAGTTCGGGAACATCCAGGACACCATGGGCAAGCTCTACCTCAACTCGAAGACCGGTTTTGCCGTCGCAAACCCCGTCACGATGCAATCGGACTCCGTGCCGGTCTTTTCTCAGCCGACGCAGGGGGTCCTCTCCTTCCTGGAGAACAAGCAACTCTACACCAACCTGACCTTCCACCTTCAGGGCTCGGGGCAATGGTTCAGCCAGAACGTGACCCCCGCTGGGGAACTGACGATGTCGCTCCCGAACCGGTACTATGTGCCCATCACCTTCTCTCTCCAGGACGGCGCCGTGATCCAGGCGCAACCGGGAGCCGCCCAGCAGATCATGCTCTTCTCTCCGAGCGTCCTCGCCAACTCGAGCGGCCAGCAATCCTCTCTCTACATCACGCTCTACGCGGCGTACGGGAACAGCACCCAAGAGAGCTACATCCAGACCGACAACGTCTACACGAGCCTGATCGGAAGCCAGCAGTACCCGGGAAGGGCCGGGACCGCGGTCTACGACAACTTCACGACCGAGTACAGCTGTGCGTGGTCGAAGTACTGGAACAGCACGTTCAGCGCGCTCAATGCCACGGGATACCCGGCCACGGTCAGTGTGGTCCCGAACCCTAGCGTCGCCTGTTCCACTTCAGCCCAGGGCGGGATCCAGATGATGCACGTCAGTTTCTCTACCGTCACCAACTTCATGCTCACCGTGGTCGCCTATAATGTGGATGTCGGAGTGGTGACCTGAGGAGGGCAGATGTCGGTAGAGCTTGGTTCCCATCACAAGATCGCAGTGCCGGCCCGCAAGCCGAGAGCTGCGGATGCGCCCGAGGCGCCCCCACCCTCCGCCGTCGAGGAAGATTCCTTGCGTTCCCTGGTGACGACCATCCCGCCGATCACCGATCCCAGCATCAAGGAGGTGGACTTCATGCAGGTCCAACCCCCGTATTCCTACGCACGCGTCATCTTCAACGAGAAGAACAAGGAGTTCCTCTACGAGGTGATCGAGCCCCAGCTGTCCAAGCGGGAGAAGGAACTGCTCGCCGACATCAAGGAGACCCTGAACCGGATCCTCGGGGCCGAAGGAGGGCTCATCAAGATGGCGGACAAGAAGACCTACCTCCGGGGAAGCGTGGAGAGCTACATCAAGAGCCGCTCTCTCAACGTCTCCTCCATCACGATGGAGCGACTGGTCTACTACATCCTACGGGACTTCGTGGGATATGGGCCAGTGGACGTTCTCGTCAATGACCTGGGTGTCGAGGACATCTCCTGCGACGGTGTCGGGGTCCCGATCTACATCTTCCATCAGAAGTACGAATCGTTGCGGACCTCCATCGTGGTCGATGACGAGGACACCCTGAACGGCTTCATCGTCATGCTCGGGCAGCGCTGCTCGAAGCAGGTCTCCGTGTCCTCTCCCATCCTGGACGGGACGACCCCGGAAGGGCACCGTGTCCAGGCCACCTACGCCCGGGAGGTCACCACCCGGGGAGGCACCTTCACCCTGCGGCGCTTCAAGGAGAAGCCCTGGACGCCCGTCGAGCTCATCAAAGCCGGGACCGCCAACGACGAGATGGTGGCCTACCTCTGGCTTGCGGCCGAGAACGGAGAGTCCCTCATCATCTGCGGCGGGCCGGCTGCGGGGAAGACCTCGACGTTGAACGCGATCGCGCTCTTCATCCCTCCCACCGCCAAGATCGTCTCCCTGGAGGACACCCGTGAGGTCAATCTGCCCCACGAGAACTGGATCCCGGGTGCGACCCGTTCCGGCACCGGGGACCGCGGGCCCGACGGAAAGGCGGCCGGGGAAGTCGACATGTTCGACTTGGTGCGGGCCGCTCTACGGCAGCGCCCGAACTACATCATCGTCGGAGAGGTCCGTGGGAAAGAGACCTACACCATGTTCCAGGCCATGGCCACCGGCCACACTACCTACTCCACCATGCACGCCGACAGCGTGAAGAGCATGGTGAACCGCCTCGAGAACCCTCCCATCAACACCCCGAGGATCCTTCTCTCCGCCCTGCGCATCGTGATCATTCAAGCCCAGGTCCGGGCCGGTGACCAGTCCGTCCGGCGGATCAAGCAGATCCTGGAGATCGTGGGGTTCGAGCCGGAGACCAACGAGCTCATCACGAACACGGTCTACGAGTGGGAGCCTGCGGGCGACAAGTTCGCCTACAAGGGGCACTCTTTCATGATGGATTCGATCATGGAACTCAAGAACCTCACCCACGAAGGGATGGAGTCCGAGTTCGCCCGGCGGGTCGCCGTGGTGAAGTACCTGCGCGAGAACAATATCGTTGACCACCGGCAGATCTGGCAGATCATCACGGGTTACTACCGCGACCCGGCCGGGGTCATGGAACGGATCGGCTATCGGCCCCCTACCCAAGAGGTCGGGGCGTAAGGAGGCAATTCATGGGAGCGGAGCTTTACGGGCAAGAGGGACCGGTCGATGGAACCGCGCGGATCGTCCGCATCTCGAAGGGCTCGACCCCGACCTACACCGGGCTGAACCCCCTGCAAGCGCTCGCCTGGAAGTACTTCCGGCACAAGTACGAGATCGAGGGCGCTGTCGACCCCTCCTTGGAGGAGGACCTCCTCAAGTCCCACATGCGGATCGGCGGGAAGGAGTACATGGCCTTCGTGATGTTCACGACCTACCTCCTGCTGGTGGTGGGTGTCGGCCTTGCGGTGGCGCTTGCGGTCGTTGGGATCTTCCTCCTCGGCACGGGCCCGATCATCCTGCTCTTCTCCGTCATCGCCGGGGTCTTCACCCCGGTCGGAGGCTATGTCGTCCTCCGGTCGCTTCCCTCTTCCCGGGCGAAGACCCGGGGCCGGGAGATCGACAAGCGGATCTCCTCCACCATGAGCTTCATCTCCGCCATGGCCAGCGCGGATGTGAACATCGACACGATCTTCAAGGAGCTCGCCAAGGAGAAGATCTACGGGGAGGTGGCTGAGGAGGCCGCGTGGATCACCCGGGACACGGAACTCCTTGGCATCGATATCCTGACGGCCCTCAAGCAGGCGGCCGCCCGCACCCCCTCCCGCCGGATGCAGGACTTCCTGCAGGGGGTGGTGACCACGGCCACCACGGGAGGCCAGCTCAAACCCTACTTCCTGATCAAGGCCGAGCAGTACGAGCGGGAGAACAAGCTCGACATGGCGAAGCGGATCGAGACCATGGGGCTCATGGCCGAGACCTTCGTGACGGTCGTCGTGGCCTTCCCCCTCTTCCTGATCATCATGATCGCGATCTTCACCGTCGTGGGAACCGGAGGAGGTGGCATGTCCGTCATCCTCTGGGCCATCGTGGCTATGATGCTCCCCGCCCTCCAATTCGTCTTCATCTGGATGATGATGGTCATGTCGAAGGAGGGTGCTCAATGACGACCACGATCAAATCGGTAGGGAAAGAGGGACAGCCGACCCAGGAGGGCTTCAAGGACATCTACGTGCTCCTCATCGGACTCGCCATAGCCGCGCTCTTCCTCGTCATCGGCTTCCTCTCGTACTCCGGCGTGATCGGGTTCGAGTTCCGGGCGGGGGAGAACGGCACGGTCGCGAATCCCGAACCCCTCAACATCCTCCTCGATTGGATGGTTCTGGCCGCCCTGGCTATCCTCGGACCTTACGGTTTCGTGCGGGCCAAGAAGCTGAGCCACATCAATGGGATCGAGAAGCGCCTCCCCGACTTCCTGCGGGACGTGGCGGAGGCCGGCCGGTTCGGTATGACCCTCCCCGAGGCGATCATCGTCGCCAGCAAGGGGCGCTACGGTCCCCTGACCGAGGAGATCAAGCGGATGGCCAGCCAGTTGGAATGGGGGGTGCCCGTCCGGGAGGCCCTGCACCTCTTCGAGCAGCGGATCAACACCCCGCTCACCAAGCGGGTGGTCGCCATCATCATCAAGGCGAACGAGGCGGGCGGGAACGTCGCCGATGTCCTCACCATGGTCTCGCACGATGCCAAGGAGGCGCAGCTCGCAGAGGAGCAGCGGAGGATCAGCATGTCGACCTACCTCGCGGTCATCTACATCTCGTTCGGAGTGTTCCTCGTGACCATCTACATCATGGCCGCGACCTTCCTCCCCGAGATGATCACGGCCGGGACGCAGATCGGTTCGGCGACCCAGGCTGCGGGAGGAGCGTCGGGGGCGGTTGCCATCTCGATCCAGTTCATTCCCGTCATCTTCCTCGCCTTCTTCGTGGCGGTCATCGTCCATGCCATCGGCGATGGGATCATGGCGGGCGTGATCGATTCGGGCAAGCTCGAGGTCGGGATGATGCACGCCACCTTCATGCTCGTGGCCGGGTGGATCTTCATGCGATTCCTCGTGCCGGTGCTCAACGTTTGAGGTAAGGAGGAGCAGGCATGTCAGGAGCAGCAGAACCCAAGAAGGTCGTGACCATCAAGCAGCGGAAGGAAGGTTTCTTCCCTGCCCATCTCAAGATCGCTGCGGCCGTGGGTAGCAAGGGCTCCCCGCATGCCGTGCGGGTCGGCCGGGTCAACATCGGACCTGCAGAGGCCGGGCAACCCCACGCCCCGATGGTGGTCTCCCCTGTCCCCGCCATCACCGACCCCAACGTGACCGAGGTGGACATGGCGTCCATCCTCGACCCCTATTCCTTCGTCCGGATCACCTTCGACAACACCTCCAACAGCTACCTCTACGAGGTCATCGAGCCTCCCGTCGGCGATACCGAGAAGAACCTCGTCAACCAGCTCCGGGGCATCCTCATCGACCAGTTCCGCCCCCTGATCGAAGCCACCGAGATGGCCAAACGCAACGAGATGCGCCGGTTGGTCGACCAGGAGCTCCGCCGGATGGAACTCTCCCCGAACCCCGCGGTCAAGGGACGCGTTCTCTACTACTTGGAGCGGGACTTCATTGGCTACGGCCTTGCGGACGCCCCCATGCGGGACGCGGAAGTGGAGGATATCTCCTGCGACGGGGTCGGCATCCCCATCTACATCTACCACCGGAAGTACGGGAGCATCCGCAGCAACCTCAAGTTCGAGTCCTCGGACGAGCTCGACAAGTACGTCGTCTGGATCGCCCAGCGCTCGGGACGGCACATCTCGGTCGCGAACCCCATGCTGGATGCGACCATGCCCGAGGGGAGCCGTCTCCAGGCCACGCTGGGAACCCACATCACGAAGCGCGGGAGCTCCTTCACCATCCGGCGGTTCCGGGACAACCCCTTCACTCCGGTCGACCTCATCAAGTTCCGGACCATGAGCGAGGAGATGATGGCCTACCTTTGGATGGCCATCGAGAACGGGCAGTCCATGATGGTCTGCGGAGGGACAGCCTCCGGGAAGACCACCACGCTGAACGCGGTCTTGCTCTTCATCCCTCCCCAGATGAAGATCGTCTCCATCGAGGATACCCGGGAACTCAACCTGCCCCACGAGAACTGGATCCCCTCGCTCACCCGAGTTGGGTTTGGCGCGAAGAACATCGTCACCGGGAAAGCCCCCGGGGAGATCGACATGTTCGACCTCCTGGCGGCGGCTCTCCGGCAGCGTCCCCAGTACCTGATGGTCGGAGAAGTGAGAGGTGCCGAGGCCTTCATCGTCTTCCAGGCGATGGCCACCGGCAAGACCTGCTACACCACGTTCCACGCAGAGAGCGTCAGTGCGATGGTGCACCGGATGGAGAACCCGCCCATCTCGCTCCCCCGGTCCCTGGTCGCCGCCCTTAACCTCGTCCTTTTGCAGAAGCAGGTCAAGGTCGGCAACAAGATGACCCGGCGGGTCCAGAGCCTGACCGAGATCGTCGGGATCGACCCCGAGACGAACGAGCTCATCACGAATGCGGTCTACAGCTGGAACCCCGCCGACGACAGCTTCCCCTACAGCGGGCACTCGTACATCTACGAGAGGATCGCCCAGGCCCGCAATTGGTCCATGCGCGAGATCGACCGCGAAGTGAAGCGCCGGACCGAGGTGCTGGAATACCTGAAGTGGAAGGAATCCCGGTCCACCCGGGAGCACCCCTTCTCCCACCGGGACGTCGGGAAGATCATCTCCTTCTACTACAAGGACCCCCAGGGTTGTCTCACGGAGATCCGGGACGACATCAACAAGGCCCGCTCGAAGTAAGCGGGCCTCCTTGGGCCACCGCAACCTTTTCAAGGGTTCCTGCTTGTCCGTCGGGTCCGGACCATGGTCAGAAAACCAGCACGAATGTACCGCAAGATCGAGGGGCAGGTCTACACCCGGAAGGAGTACATGGGTGGTATCCCCCATTGCCGTGTCACGCAGTTCGACACGGGCAATGTCCACATGGAGTACCGCTTTCACTACGACCTGGTCGCCAAGGAAGCCGCCCAGATCCGCGACAACTCCCTCGAAGCCGCCCGCGTCGCGATGGTCCGCGTCATGGAGCGGGTCGCCTCCAACAACTTCCACCTCAAGGTCCGCAAGTACCCCCACCAGATCCTGCGCGAGCACAAAATGGCCACGGGGGCCGGTGCCGACCGTATCTCGGACGGCATGCGCCTCGCCTTCGGGAAGCCCGTCGCCCATGCCGTACGGGCGAACATCGGCGATGTGATCTTCACCCTCTCGTTCCGCAGTGAGAACCTGGGAGATGCCAAGGAGGCAGTACGGAAGGCCTCGTGCAAGCTCCCGGTCCCGGTCAAGGCCCTCTTCGCTGAGAAGGCTAACGTAATCGAAGGAGCCCGGGCAGCCCCCATCGCCCCGGTCGTCACCGAGACGAAGCCTGCCGAAGCCGCCACCCCCGCAGGGGAAGCGGCACCGGAAGAGCCCGCCGCGGGCGCGGCAAAGAAGGAGCCCGAGGCGAAGGGCGGCGCCAAGAAGGAAGCCGAAGCCAAGGCCCCGGCCAAGAAGGAAGACAAGAAGAAGAAGTAGGCCCGAGGGCCCTTCCCTTCAAGTCACTTCGCCTGGCCGCGTCCCCGGGTCGGTGTCCCATCGGCGGATCTCTCAGGCAAAGAGTAGATGCGGGTCCGTTCCCGATCGAGAACGAAGGCCCGTTAGGTCGGGCCCCGAAGCTCGCTAAAGTTGCCTCGGGAGGGATGGGACGGTACCTTCCCGGAAAACGCTCCGGGAGGGAGGATGTTACTGGCTCCCGGCCGCGGGCTTCTCTTGCTTAGGCTTGGCGGCGGCGGGTTTCTTTGTCTCCGCGGCCTTCGCAGCGGGGGCGGGCTTGGCCGAGGAAGCGGCCGGAGACTTGGTCCCAGGTGCCGTCGACGGGGCGGCAGGTTTCTTGGCCTCCGTCGCGGGCTTCGCCTCCGTTGCAGGCTTGGGAGTGTCAGGTTTAGGTTTGGGGGCCGCGGCCTTGGGTTTCGCGGCGGCAGGAACGGAAGAGGGACGGGCCTTCTCCATCGCCCTTCGGGTCGCGTACGCCCGGGTCCACTTGATCCGGTGGCCGATCCGATTGAGCTCGAGCATGTCCTTGCGGCACACCTTTGAGCAGAAGTAGAGGACGGACCCGTCCCGCTTGACGAACATGGTGCCCGTGCCCGGCTCGATCTCACCGGCGCAGAAGGAACAGGAGCGCTTGATGACCATGGTTGGCCTCCTATCGCACGGAAAGCTTCCTAGCTTCCCGGGCCGTTTCTCTCAGGATCACCACGTCGCCGATCCGGATCGGACCCATCACGTTGCGCGTGATGATCTTGCCCCGGTCCTGGCCCGAGAGCACTCGTACCTTTACCTGGGTAGCCTCACCGGCCATGCCTGTGCGGCCGACCAATTCGACGACCTCTGCCGGTGCGCTGGTGTCTTCGGGCAAGGGTGATACCTCGTTACTTCTTCAATCCAGGCAGCGCGCGTACAATCTCGTCGAGCAACGGGGAGTTTCCTTCCCCGGGTTCCACGATGGCCACCGAAGCCGCCTGCTTGGAAAGGCCCACGGCCTGTCCCAGACGCTGCTTCTTCTGGACATAGATGTAAGGGATCTTCTTCTCTTCGCAGAGCATGGGGATGTGGATCAAGATCTCGGGCGGGTCCACGTCCTCGGCCATGATGACGAGCTTGGCTTCCGCCCGCTCAGAGCTCTTAGTGACCTCGTTCGTTCCGACCTTGAGTTTTCCCTTCAGGTGCGCAGCCTGGGCCAGCTGCAACGCCTTCTCGGAGAGCTCCTCGGGTGTTTCAAATCGTACATACTGAGACTTCGCCATCTTACCTCCTCACCTCACCTTTCAAACCTTTTTTCCAAGGCCGTAGTTCATTGGCTCCCAAAGGGTAGCAAGAGAGGTATTTAAGCGAGTGCACGTGCCCACCCACGCGCCCCGCAGCGAACGGCACGGAATACCGTCCGGAGTGGAAGAGACAGATTGGGTAGACTAGGTCGGGTGGGTCAAGTCCACGGATGGGGCCAACACCGCATGAACCCTTAAATATTCCGCTGTTTCCTCGAAATCGGTCGCGGGACCTTGATGACCCAAGAGGAGCGAAAGCCGGTTGCCGTTATCGGTGAGCGGGAGCTCGCGATGGGTATGCGACTCATTGGGTTCCAGGAGACCTTCATCCACACAGGGATAGAGGGGGCCCGGGAACTCACCAAGATGGTGGAGAGCGGCAAGTACAGCATGATCCTGGCGAGCCAGGAGCTTCGCCGGCATCTCTCGACCCAGTCCAAGGCGGCGCTCGAGCGCACGCTGGAGCCGCTGGTAGTTTTCCTTCCCACCCCAGGATCCGAGGAGGAGGGAGAAAGCGTGAATGCCCTGGCGAAGCGCGTGCTGGGCATCTCGATCGACACTATGGGATCCACCTCGACAAAGTTGGTACACTAAGGAGGAATTGTTAGGCATGGCAGAATTGGAACAGGGAATTTCGAAGAAAATGACGGGCCGCGTGGTGAGGGTCTCGGGACCTGTCGTCATTGCCGAGGGTCTTGCCGGCGCCAAGATGTTCGATGTGGTCCGGGTAGGCGACCTCGGGCTGGTCGGAGAGATCATTCGGATCGTGGGCGGCAACGCGACCATCCAGGTCTACGAGGACACGACCGGAATGAAGCCGGGAGACCAGGTGGAGAACACCGGAGAGGCCCTCTCCGTGGAACTGGGCCCCGGGCTCCTCAAGTCCATCTACGACGGGGTTCAGCGACCCCTCGACGTCCTGAAACAGAAGGGAGGAGACTTCATCGCCCGCGGTTTCGTCTCCGCTCCCCTCGACGAGACGAAGAAGTGGGCCTTCGAGGCTTCGAAGAAGGTCGGGGACAAGGTGTTCGGAGGGGATATCCTCGGGACCGTTGCCGAGACCCCCCTCATCGTCCACAAGATCATGGTCCCCCCCGGCGTCGCCGGCACCATCACCGCCCTCACCGGAGGGAGCTACACGATCCGGGAAACCGTCGGGAAGCTCCGGACGGAGGATGGACGGGAGATTCCGCTAACCCTCACCCAGCGCTGGCAAGTGCGTATCCAGCGGCCCGTCAAGCGCAAGTTGCCCCCGAAGACCCCCCTCATCACCGGACAACGGGTCATCGACGGGTTCTTCCCAGTGGCCAAGGGTGGCACGGCCGCCATTCCTGGACCCTTCGGATCGGGAAAGACCGTTACCCAGCAACAATTGGCCAAGTGGGCAGAGGCAGATGTCGTGGTCTACGTGGGATGTGGCGAACGGGGAAACGAGATGACCGAGGTGCTGACGGAGTTCCCCAAGCTAGAGGACCCCAAGTCCAAGCGCCCCCTGATGGAACGGACCATCCTCATTGCGAACACCTCCAACATGCCGGTCGCGGCGCGGGAGGCAAGCATCTACACCGGGATCACGATCGCCGAGTATTACCGGGACATGGGGTACGACGTGGCTCTCATGGCCGACTCCACCAGCCGTTGGGCCGAGGCTCTTCGTGAGATCTCGGGCCGCCTCGAGGAGATGCCAGGGGAGGAAGGCTATCCGGCCTATCTCGGACGCCGACTGGCCGAGTTCTACGAGCGCTCGGGCAAGGTCGTCGTCATCGGCAGCGAGGAGAAGCAGGGTTCCGTCACGGTCATCGGGGCCGTCAGCCCGCCCGGGGGGGACACCTCCGAGCCCGTGAGTCAGAACACCCTACGTGTCACTCGAGTGTTCTGGGCCCTGGATGCTTCACTGGCCAACCGGCGGCACTTCCCATCGATCAACTGGCTTACCAGCTATTCCCTCTACATGAACGACCTCAGCGACTGGTATTCCGAGAAGGTCTCTCGGGAGTGGGTGGGCATGCGGAACGAAGCGATGGCGCTCCTCCAGCAGGAGGCCGAGCTTCAAGAGATCGTCCAACTGGTGGGCTCGGACGCCCTGCCGGAGCGGGAGAAGGGAGTGCTCGACGTGGCGCGCATGGTCCGGGAGGACTATCTCCAGCAGAGCGCCTACGACGACGTGGACACCTACACCTCGATCCAGAAGCAGTATCTCATGCTGCGGAACATCCTGAAGTTCGGTGAGCTCGAAAAGGAGGCGATCGACCGGGGAGTATCCCTCGCCCGCATCATCCAGCTCCCCGTCCGGGAGAAACTGGCCCGAATGAAGACGACCAGCGAGAAGGACGGCCTGGAGGTCTTCGAGAACATCCACAAGGAGATGCTCACCGTGTTTTCTGAGCTCAAGGGAGGGGAGGTCGCATGAGCGCAGGCACCAACCCTCAGGCCCCAATGCCGGTCGATTACCGGACCATCGAGCGTATCGCGGGACCGCTCCTCTTCGTCGAGGGGGTCGACAACGCCGCGTACGGCGAGATCGTGGATATCACGATGCCCGACGGGGTCACCCGAAGGGGACAGATCCTAGAGTCCCGCCGTGGGCTCGCCATCGTCCAAGTCTTCGGACCGACGATGGGAATGAACGTCACCGGCACTTCCGTCCGGTTCACGGGCGAGGTGGCCCGGCTCGGGGTCTCGGATGAGATGCTCGGCCGTGTCTTTGACGGTCTCGGCCAGCCGCGCGACGGCGGTGGGAAGATCGTCTCCAAGACCAAGCTCGAGATCGTCGGGAACGCCATGAACCCGTACTCCCGGGAAGAGCCGAGCGAGTTCATCCAGACAGGGATGTCCAACATCGACGGGATGAACACCCTTGTGCGGGGTCAGAAGCTCCCCATCTTCTCGGCTGCGGGGTTGCCGCACAACGCCCTCGCCGCCCAGATCGTCCGGCAGGCGAAGGTGCTCGGGGCCTCCGAAAACTTCGCCGTGGTCTTCGCCGCCATGGGGATCACGAGTGAGGAGGCCAACTACTTCGTCAGCGAGTTCGAGCGCACCGGTGCCCTGGAGCGGACCGTGGTGTTCCTCAACCTCTCCTCCGACCCCTCGATGGAGCGGGTGATCACCCCGCGGATGGCGCTGACCACCGCCGAGTTCCTCGCCTACGAGCGATCGATGCACGTGCTGGTCGTCCTGACGGACATGACCAACTACTGCGAAGCGCTCCGAGAGATCGCGGCGGCGCGGGAAGAAGTGCCTGGACGCCGGGGGTACCCGGGGTACATGTACACCGACCTTGCGACCATCTACGAGCGGGCCGGGAAGATCAAGGGCCGCAACGGGTCCATCACCCAGCTGCCCATCCTGACGATGCCGGCCGACGATATCACCCACCCCATCCCTGACCTGACCGGGTACATCACCGAAGGGCAAGTGGTCATGGCCCGTGACCTGCAGCGGCGCGGGGTCTACCCGCCTGTCGATGTGCTGCTCTCGCTTTCCCGGCTCATGAACCAGGGTATCGGCAAGACCCGGACCCGGGAGGACCACCGGGGTGTGGCCGATCAGCTTTTCGCCGGCTATGCGACAGGGAAGGACCAGCGTGCCCTCTCTGCGATCGTCGGGGAAGAGGCCCTGAGCGAGGTCGACCGGATCTACCTGAAGATCGCCGAGCGCTTCGAGAAGGAGTTCGTGAACCAGGGCTACGAGGAGGACCGCTCCATCGAGGAGACCCTCAACAAGGGCTGGGACATCCTCTCGGGCCTGCCCGACCGGGAACTCAAGCGGGTCAAACCCGAGTTCATCGCCAAGTACAAGCAGAAACCGAAGGGAGGAAACTGAGCCCGATGGCCCTGGAGACCCTGAGACCCACGCGGTTGGAGCTGATCCGGACCCGCCGTCGCATCGCGCTCTCCAAGCGGGGTCTGGACCTCCTCAAACTGAAGCGCTCCGCGCTCATCGTGGAGTTCTTCCGCATCGCCCGGGAAGCGATGGAGCTCAAGGGGGGCCTCCAGAAGAAGCTCGAGGAAGGGTTCGAGTCCATGCGCCGGGCCGAGCGGTTGGAAGGCACCACCCGCCTCGAGAACATCACCATGATGCTCCCCAACATCGCGAAGCTGAAGGTCAAGGGGCGGAACATCATGGGGGTCCGGACACCCACCATCACCGGCCCGGAGTACTCTCCTTACGACGCCGAGACCTTGGTCGACCTTCCCACCAGTGTCAACGAGTCCATCCGGCGCTACCAGGAGATCTACCAGAGGGTGCTCGCCATCGCCGAGAAGGAGAACGCCATGCGCCGTCTCCTCAAGGAGATCGAGAAGACGAAGCGCCGGGCGAACGCGATCGAGAACGTCCTCATCCCGCGACTAAAAGAGACGGCTCGGTTCATCAAATTCCGATTCGACGAGATGGAGCGGGACAGTTTCTCGATGCTCAAGACCGTGAAGAAGAAAATGGAGGCAGCCCCTGCGGGGGCCTGAAGTAGAATCATCATGGCTACAGAAATGCACGAAGGCAACGGAGACGGATCCCTCGCGGTCCTACGCCACCTGAAGGAGGCGGAAGAGAGCGGGGAAACGAAGCTCGCGCAGGCGAAGGCCACCGCGAGCCGGGAGATCGAACAGGCGCGGACGCAGGCCCAGCAAGCCCTGACCGCGGCCCGGCAGCAGGCGCAGGCTGCGAAGGAGGCAAAGGTCACCGCTGGCCTGCAGAAGGCCAAGGCGGAGGCCGATGCGATCCTGGCCGCCGCTCGCAAGGAGGCGGAGAAGGTGACGCCGTTCAACCTGCTCGACATCGAACTTCTCTTCCCAGAGATCCTCGAGGCACTCTTCGGGGAGTTCGGACTGACACGCGAGCAACTGACCAACTCCAAGTGAGGAAAAGCACATGTTGATCCCGGCCCGGATGAAGAAGATCGTCGTGGTCGGGCTCAACGACGACCGGGGGAAGGTCCTCTCGGTCCTTCACGACCTTCGGGCGGTCCAGATCGAGCCGGTCTCCTCGAAGCTCAGCCCCTATTTCTCCCAGGAGAAGGGGGCCCAACTGGAACGAGCGCTCGCCGCCGAGACCCAGCGCTTCAAGACCTTGGTGGCCGCACTGCCTCCCGTCGGGGTCGACGCGAAGGTGCACTTCCCCACGACCGACGCACTGCTCGAAGCGGCCAAGGCCATCACGATCGACGACAAGGTCCACCATCTCAAGAAGAAGGAGGACGAGCTCCTGACCCTCCAAGAGAACCTGGGCGAACTCAAGAAGACGCTCGAGGAATTCTCGTTCTTCAATGAACCCCTGGGCCTGTTGCGGGCCCGCAGCGTCTTCTCCTTCTTCGCCGTCGTCGAGGAAGACAAGTTCTCCCTCTTCCGGAGCGAGGTACAGGCGCTCTCCCGCGACGCGTACCTCTCCGGTCCCCATGTCTCGGACGACGGGAAGGCGATGAGGATCGTCGTCATCGTCCCGAAGGAAAACGCCGAGGCCTTCGCCAAGGTCACCTCGAAGCACGGAGCCCGGCTTTTCGCCATTCCCTCCGAGTACGAGGGGACGCCGAGCCAGGCCATCACCCAGATCAACCAGCGGCTCACGGAGATCTCCCGCGAGATGGAACTCGTGAAGGGCGCCCTCCTCGAGATAGCGAAGGAGTGGTACTCCAAGATCCTTCCCATCGAGGAGGAGCTGGTCGTCGAGGTGCGGAAGGCCGAGGTGGCGGGGCGGCTCGGCCGGAGCCGGAGCAGCTTTGCGCTGGAAGGCTGGATCCCGCAAAGGGAGATCCCCCGGGTCGAGTCCGCTCTGAGCAAGGTGACGGGGGGCCGCCATCAGGTGATCGTCACGGACGAACACGAGGGGGCTCCGACCCTCATGCGCAATCCCCCGGGCTTCCGGGTCTTCGAGCTCTTCATCCGCTTCTTCTCGATCCCCCAGGCCGGGGAAGTGGACCCCACGCTGGTCTTCTCCCTCGTCTTCCCCATCTTCTTCGGATTCATGCTCGGGGATGCCGGATACGCCGGGTTCATCCTCGCCGTTTGTCTCTGGATGATCTGGCGGATCGGCAACCCGAAGGCCGGTCCTACGATCGTGCCGAAATTCCTCGTCAATTTCACCACCACGATCATGCCGCCCCCGGCGATGAAACAGCTCGCCAAAACGCTCGTTCCCGGATGCCTCATCGGCATCGGCCTCGGGGTGGTCTTCGACTCGTACTTCGGATTCCCCTTGAGCGCCTTCACCATGGGGCACTTCGACTTTGCCCTGATACCCTGGAGCACCCCCGCGGGTCAGCCCAACATGCTCCCGGGTCAACTGGTCTACGTGGCCAAGCTGCTGCTCTTCACAGTGTACGTCGGGATCGCGATGGTCACCCTCGGTCTGATCTTCGGGGCGGTCAACGCGTACTTCCACAAGAACTGGCGCCACCTGGCCGGGAAGGTCTGCTGGATCCTGCTCGCCTGGGGCATCTCACTGGCCGGACTTTCCCTCGTCCACCACTATCCGGGCTCCTGGCTCATCGCCTACCATGCCTACTTCTATGAGTACCTCGCCATGCTCGTGGTCGGTGCGGTGGGGGTGCTGGCCACCGAGGGACCCATGGCGGCCGTGGAGATCCCGACGATCGTGAGCCATGTTCTTTCCTACGCGCGTCTGGTCGGCATCCTTCTTGCCTCCGTTATCCTCGCCTTCGTCGTCAACACGATCGCGATCACCGGGAGCTCGACCCAGGCTGCGCTGATCACCCACGGGGTGGGCTATGCCATCCTGGCCTTCGTGCTGGTCCTTGTCGTCGCCGTCTTCAATATCATCTTGGGCGTGGTCGAGCCGGGCATCCAAGGGGCTCGTCTTCTCTACGTGGAGCACTTCTCCAAGTTCTACACCGGGAACGGGAAGCCCTTCGTCCCCTTCGGCGCGACCCGGAAGTACACCCATCCCCAGGAGTTCGAACCGCACAGCGTCCCCACCGCGTAGGTCCGATATCCTTCGAGGGATGGAGTTAAGCTGCGGCAACCCCTGCGGAGCCCCTGATGCCCCGCAAGCAGCGTCCCACAACCCCACGTCCGGGGATCCCTAGAAAGATCTTGGAACGGATCGAGAGGGACGCGGGTCTCCCCGGGCTCCGCGAGGCGCTGGGGGAGCGTTTGCCCTCCAGCGATCTTCAATCGCTCCTCCTCGAGGTCTATCGTTCGCGGGCACGGCAGGGACCACCCCGAAGGTTGCTGGACGAGTACCTCCGGAGCGGGTTCCTTCGTCCCTCGCCCTGCCCACCTGCCGCCCTTCTCGCCTGGGACCGGGCCGTGCTCTCGCACCTTCCCGAAGGCTTCGAGGCGCTCGAGCTCTCACCGGTCTCCCCTCTCGGGACGACCTCGAAGCTCGCCCCCATCTCCCAGGACTGGGTCGTCTCGACCAACCGGGGCTCCGAGGTGGTCTCCGACAGCTCCAATGTCCTGGCGTTGGAAGGGGCCGTGCACCGGACCGCACTGCGTCGGGAGTCCGCAGGCAGGCTTTCCCCCGTTCATCTCGCCGCGAGCCAGCGACTCCTCCGCGCCCAGCCCTTGAGCGAAGGGCCGGGGGTTCGCCGGCACTTTCGGGTCTTCAGTCTCTGCAGCGCCGGGAGGGACCTAGGAGGGCTGCGATTCGAGACCGAGGCGGCCCTACTCCACCTCGAGATTTATCTTGGGAGCCTGAGAGACTACCTCGGGCCGAAGGTCCCCCTCGCGGTGGGCGTGGTCCCTCTGGGTTCCGGGACGGATCGGCAGTTCCTTCGGGAGAATCTCCTCTCTCCGCTCCGGCAAAGGTTCGCCAAGGTGAACGTGGGTTGGGAAGCGGCCACCCCGGGAGGCAGGGCCTACTATGGCCACTTCCGATTCCACCTCTACGCGAAGCATCCCACGCTCGGCAGGAAGGAAGTCGGGGATGGAGGGGATGTGGACTGGACCCGCCGACTCTTGAGCGATCAGAAGGAGCGGATGGTCATCAGCGGGATCGGATCCGAACGTCTTTGCGAACTCTTCCCTGTGCGCTTTCCCAAGCGTCCGAGAGGCAGAGCGCCGCGCGCGCGAGCTTGATGCTATCTCCCCCCATAGAAATACGATGGCGAGTTCCACGAACCTTCGCCGGCTCCTCCCGGAGGACTGGCCCGCCTTCCGGGAACTCCGGTTGCGGGCCCTCGCCACGGATCCCAAGGCTTTTGGAAGCAGTGTTGCCCGCGAGACAGCGTATCCCGAGTCCCGATGGAAAGAGTGGGCGGAGAGAGGAGCCCACGGCGACCGACAAGCGACCTTCGTTGCGGAGACTTTCGACCATCGCTTGGTCGGAATGGCCGGGATCTTCCACGGGGAAGATGATTTCCAGGTCTGGGGAATGTGGGTCGAACCGAGCTTCCGGGGACAGGGGCTCGCAACCTCTCTGCTCACGCTGCTGATCGAGTGGTTGGATGGGACCTTTCCGTCAAGTCCGCTGAGGTTGGAGGTCAATCCCGACCAGGAAGCTGCCGTTCGGACCTATCGGAAGGCGGGGTTCGAGTTCACCGGCCGTCGAAGGACGATGGGACACTCGAGCGGGGACCTGGTCGTTTGCGAGATGTCCCGACCCTCGAACCTAAGGAGAGAAGAATTTCTCCGGAAGTGATCCCGTTCCGGGGATAGTTCAAGAAAGGAGAAGAGGTTCGGGAAGGGGCGGGAATGCCCCTTCCCCAGGCTTTCGCGGTGTGTCTACCCTGCCCTGAGAGCTCCGGGTCCTACCAGTAGAACCCGACCGGGTCCCGCTGCCCGCTGGCTTGCTGGGCCTGAGGCGGAGGGGGCGGGAAGTTCGGGGTAGGGGGGCGAGGAGGCTGGGCCGGAGCGTATCCCGGCTGCGCAGGCGCCTGCGGTTGGAGGTAGGGCGCGGCAGGTTGAGAGCCGGCCGTTCCCCTCAGTTCGGAGGGGGGCACGCGCCTGCGCTTCCGTCCCGTCCAGATCACAGCGGAGGTGATTACCACCACGGCCACGACCGCTATCACGAGGACGAGCACAAGGGGGAAGGTCTTGGCCGCCGGGGAGCTCGTGCCCTGCGCTGCGGCGAGGTTCGTCTGGGCCGCTTGCGTGGCCACCGACGCGTCCTGTGGCTGCGACTGGAGGGTCTGACCGCCCATGGAACCGCCG
>JAKAYL010000022.1 GCA_021809545.1 Thermoplasmata archaeon | reverse complement strand
CCCAAAACAAAGGTAGGAAAGGGGATGTCGCTTTTGGTGCAAGGTCAGAACATGCTAGGCGTCACATTTGTCGGGTGCGACGGAGAATGTGGCCGTTCAGGGAGCGGGAGACGTCCGTCGAGGACGCTTCTTCGGGGGCGGACCAAAGAACTCGAGCCAGATCCCGTCCGGGTCCTCCACGTACGTGAGCCACTGATCGGTTTCCCGGATCCGGGAGACGAACCGTCCGCCGCAGCGGACCGCCCGCCGGGCCCACGCCTCGGGGTCCTTCACGACGAACCCGAAGTGGTCGAGCTCGGAGCCCTGGCGGTAGGGCTTGCGGTACGGGTTCCCCCGCGGATAGTAGTTGAGCTCTAGTCGCTGGGACTGGCGAGGTAGGCGGAGATGGACGAACTCCCCTCCGTGTTCCATCTTCCCTCGCAGGACCACCCGGAATCCCAGACCCTGATAGAAGCGAAGGGACCGTTCGAGGTCCCGAACCTCGATCCCGGTGTACAGGAACTTCAGAGTATCCGAGGGCATCGAGGAGGGCAGGGGACACGGAGGATAAAACCCCGGCCCCTCGGAGGGAGCGGCGGGAACCTTCATGGTCAGGTGAGTCGCGGAGCCTCCCGACCGCGCGTAGATCGCGGGATCTGTCCTCGCGGGAGATCGGAGAAGTGCCTTCGGTCGCTTCCCCATCGCCGAGGTGCCGGCCGCGGGCCCCCCTGAGAAAGACTTAACACAACGAGACCGTGTGACGAAGATCACGGGCGCTGGGAACATGGGCGATACCAAGGAGAGGGAGCCGGGGTCGGGACGTCTCGCACGCCTGCTGAACGCAACGACCCTCGGCTACTTCGCCGGCCTCTCCGTCATGGTCGGCGCGTACGGGACCGGAGACCTTTCGCTCCTCGGCGACTTCTCCCAGGCGCCGTTCCTCCTCCTCGGCCTCATCCTGGGCGGGTTCGTCTTCCCGCTCCTCCCCCTCCTCACCCGTCAGCGGCGGCCGGTCTTCGCCCTGCTCTGGTCCGTGGCAGGGATCGCCCTCACGATCGGCGCCGGGATCTGGAACTACCTGAACCCGGTCACGACCAACCTCGAGTTCGCGGCCCGCGGTTTTCTCTCGGCCGGGCTCGTGCTCTGGATCGCCGCGCTCTGGGGGTTCCTCTCCACCGCCCGATGGGTCCCGGTGACGCCCACGGGACGGAGGATGTGGCTGAGCTGCGGGGTGGGAACGGCCGTGATGGTCCTTTCCGCCTCCGCGATCTACATCCTCCAGAACTACGCCTACTTCCCGGTCACGGTCCTTCTGTTCGAGGTGGGAGGAGGAGCGCTCCTCGCCATGCTCCTCCTGGCGTTCCGTGCGCTACCTCCCGCGATCCCGAAGGAGGCCCCCCAGCGGGTCAGGGCCCCGCCCCAAAACCGCTCCCGGGGGATCGCCCCGGTGCTCCTTGCCATCGTGCTCTGTGCCGGACCCGGGCTGGCCGTCTGGGCGAACAGCTTCCCGGTGACCGCGGCGGGGCCCTCCCCGTCCTTCGTCGGAGCCAGCCCCCCGACCAAGACCCCCATCCACCACGTGGTGATGATCATGCTGGAGAACCATGCCTTCGACAATCTCTTCGGGACCTATCCCTCGGATCCGGCGACCGCCGGGAACGGGATCGCTGCGAACCTTACTCGGCCCCTCAACCTCCTCTCCCTTCCCTCGATCCCCTCGTTCCTCTCCCCCGTCCCGAACTCCACGTTCACCATGGGCGGACCGATCGAGGGATACAGCGCCTACCACCTGGACGTGAACGGCGGGAAGATGAACGGCTTCCTGCAGAACTCTGGACCCGCGGCGGTGACCTACGCGACCTCCGCCCAGATGGCCCCCGAGTGGGATTGGGCCGAGGAGTACGGCCTCGGGGACCAGTACTTCGCGCCGATGCTCACGGAGACGAACCCCAACCGGCTCTACTCACTGTGCGGCTTCTCCCCCGTCATCAACGACTACGGGCCCCCGCCCTTCGTCCCCTACGACCAGTGCATCTTCTCCGAGCTCGCCGCCCACAACGTAAGCTTCGGGTACTACGTCCAAGATCCTTCGGCGGGGATCGGGACCCTCAATTACCTCACGGGCGTCACACCGAGCACTCCCTGGGTCGGGACCTACTCGAAGTTCTTCTCGCAGGTCGCCGCCGGCACCTTGCCCGAGGCGACGTGGATGGAACCCGTCGACGGAGGGGTCGGGGCGAGCTACGACCAGTTGCCGGACACCCTCACGGGGACCATGTGGCTCCTGAAGGTCGTGGACTCCCTCATGCAGAGCCCCGAATGGAACAGCACCGCCATCTTCGTCACCTACGATGAGGGGGGAGGTTTCTACGACCAGGTGGCCCCGCCCACTCTGGACGGAGAGCCGCTGGGCCAGCGGCTCCCCTTCCTCGTGATCAGCCCCTACGCCAAGGAGGACTATGTCTCCCACACCCTGCTCAACCACTGCTCCCAGCTGGCATTCCTCGACTACAACTGGGGGCTCCCTGCGCTGAACTCCTTCACCGCGGCCTCGAACCTTCCGCTCGACTTCTTCGATTTCTCGGCCCCCCCGCGCAGTCCCGTGGTCTTCACCGCCGCTCAGGGGTTCCCGGTGCCCGCGACGATCCCGTTCGGTTCGGGGCCCTCGGGAGTCTCCAGCCTCGCTCCCCTCTTCCCGCAACCTCTCCAGATCCCGCTCCAGAACCTCACCTACGCCCGGCAGGGCCAGACGAACGAGACGCTCCAGGGGCTCGGTGCGGGGATCTACGTGACGACAAACTACGGGGTGATCCCCTTCGAGCAGTCCATCTACCTCGTGCTCCTTGTCTTCGACTTCGAGCTCGCGGTGATCCCCTTCGGGATCTTGGCCGTGCACCGCTCCCGGCGGGTCCGTCCCACCGAGCCCACCACCTAGGAACGAGGCACCCATCCCTTCGCGGAGGCAAAGCATGGAGCGCCCCAAGGGCTTATCGTCCCCCGGCCGCTCACGTTCCCCGATCGTCTTGGAAGGATGATAGACAGGCCTCCTCCAGTACAATCCCTCACATCCGCCCCGCAGATCCCTGAAGGGGCCCCTATGCGCGAGCGGGATCGTTCGCGAATTGCCGGGACCTGGCACGGGCTCCTCCGTTATCTTCGGCGACACCCGATCCTCGTCCTCTTCCTGATGACCCCCGGCATCCCGGAGTACCTCTCGGGATCGAGCTCCTTCGTCTCCCTCATCGTAAACCCGGCTTGGTTCTTCCTGGCCCTGGGCATCAACGCCGCGATGTACACCGTGGGGGCCCTGGTCATCCGGGAGGTCGTCCTCCTCTGGAACAAGGGCTGGCCTACGGTCTTCGCGCTGGGAGCCGCCTATAGCATCATGGAAGAGGGCATTGCCGACCAGACCCTCTTCAACCCCTCCTACTCCCCCCTCGGACCCCCCGGCCTCTACGGCCGTTTCTTGGGGATCAACTGGCTCTGGGCGCCGGATGTCTTCGTCATCCACATCCTCCTGAGCATCTCCCTCCCGCTGCTCCTCCTCGGCTACGCCCTCCCGGAGACCCGGGGACGTCGGCTCCTGAGCGACCGGGGAATCTGGAGCGGAGTGGTCCTGTTGGCGGGGGACACCGCGTTCCTTACGGCTCTCGTCGTGACCAGCCAACACTACTGGTACGGGCTCCTTCTGCTCCTCGTCTCGGTGGCCGGGATCGTAGGGCTCTGCGCGCTCGGGTACTTCCTCCCCAAGTACGTCCTCCCCGTCCCGAAGGGTCCTCCGACAGGCTCCCGACTCCAGTTCTTCCTCGTCGGCTGCGTCGCGTATCCCTTGATGGCCCTCCTCGCGGACGTGGGGAGCGGACGGGGCTTCCCCCCGGTGCTCGTGTTTCTGGCGATCTGCGGCGAGGTTCTCCTCCTCGCGGCATGGTTCCTTCGCCACATCGGAAGTGAGGAGAACGAACGACACCTGCTTGCCTTCACGGTGGGGACCCTCATGATCCTATTCTTCTTGGGGGTCTTCCTGGAGTTCCCCTTCGAGATCGTGGTGGTGGCCGACCTCGCCGCCGCCTACTTCCTCTACTCCTTGGACCGGTCGTTCCGGGAAGGGGCAAGCTTTGGCGTGCCGCGACCGGCCTAGGCCGGACTCCCGGTGAGCCCGCGGTCGCTCAGGCGACCCGGCTAGGGATCGGTGGGAATTCCCTCCTCTCCAGGAAGGCCGGTTCTAGGACCCGGAGCCGTTCTCCGAGAGGGAGCCTCGCCAGGGTCAGCCCGGCCCGGGGATAGACCCGGGTGGATTGGAGCGTGAGGAGCCGTCGGTCGAAGAGGAACTTCCCCGCGACGGCCGGATCGTGACCCCGCACGAACACCGAGGTGCCGCTACGCGCGAAGAAATCCGTGAGGTTCTCGGGGGAGATCGGCTCCTGGTCGATCCCCCGGTTCCCGCAGGTCGGGGAGACCGCAACGTCGTTCCAGACGACCTGGAGAAGCAACGCCTCGCCACCCTTCCTCAGCGCCGATCTCCAATCCCCTAGAGAGGTCATCGGGAAACCGGCGTGCGCGAGGTAGGCCCCGTTCTCGGTCACGGCCGCCAGCGGAAGCCGATCGAAGAGATCCTCGATCCGGTCCCCCACCCGGGAACTGCCCCAGCGCTCGCTCGCCTCGTAGAGGACCTCCTGGGCCGGGCCCGGGATCTGCCGCTGGGTCTCGTGGTTCCCCCGCAGGAGGACCACGCGATCGGGATGGGCGGCCCGCACGGAGAGCCAGAACAACGCGTTGCGCAGGGATCCCAGGGGAAGGGAGAACGGGCTCCGGTCCACGTAGTCGCCCAAGGCCACCAGCCAGTCGTCCGGACCTCTTTCGGAGAGGAACCGGCGCACGAGCTCCTGGCTCGTGGGCCAGTCGGCGTGGGTGTCGCCCAGGACGAGGACCGATCCCCCGCGATGGGAGGGGATCTCCGCGAGCGTCGAGGGAGCGAGGGAGGATTCCCAACGGTCGAGCCGTTCCAGCGCCCCATCCTCGGAAAGGGAGGAGACCTCCACGGGGTCAAGGATGGGCTCGCTCATCGGACTCGTCCGGGGACAGGCCCTCCCGCGATATCAAGGGGACGGAGCGCTACGGCCGCGCCCGTGGATCCCGTCGGGTTCAGGATCCCGTGGCCGGGATCACTTCCTCGGGGGAAGAAGGGTTCTCCGGCGGATCGCTTTCGTCCCATTCCGCCCTAAGGGCCGAGGGCGGGAGAGCCGAAGGGGAGAGAGAGCCCGGAGGCAGACCCTCGTGCCCGCCCCCCGCGTTCTGTCGCCCTGAACGACGACGGGCGAGGAGAAGTCCGAGAAGGACGGCGGCCACGGCCGCTCCGCCCAGGAGATAGAAGAGGGGCGGGATCCCTCCCGGAGAGGCCGGGGAGGAGGGCGCGCGTCCCTGCGGGGTGAAGGTCAGGGGGATGGTCTGGGACGCTCCCTGGATCTGAACCGTCCCCGTCCTCTCGCTCGTCGCGTACCCGTCAGGGGTCCCGACCGCGTAGGCGTACGTCCCGTTCGTGACGTTGAAGGTGAGGGAGGATGCTGTCGTGGAAAGGCTGGCCCCCGCGACCGAGACCGACCATCGGGAGGAGTGGGTGAGGCCGACCTCCTTGAACGTGAGGGAATACTCCCTCGGATGGGGGCTCCCCGAGAGGGGAGAGGTCGCGGCAAAGGAGGGCATTCCCTTTTCCCCGGGGAAGGGAAGGGCAGGTGCGACACCCGGACCGGACCCGTACCCGAACGCCGAGGTGGGGCCGCTTCCCAGCAGCACGAGGGCGCAGAGAAAGGTCGCAGGGAAGACCGTGCCCCACGGAACACTCCGTTCGGCCCAGAGCGGGAGAGAGATCGGAGGTGGTTGGGGGTCCATGGATCACGAGGGGGAGAGACGACCGGCCCGGGTTCCCGCGAGATTCACGGGAGCGACCGCCCGTCTGCCCGTGACGGGTACATATCGCCAACGGGACTCTTGAGTCTTTCTCCTCCGATACGGGGTAGTGCTCGGATCTCCGGGTACGTTGTAAACGTCGACACTCTCCGGCGGTCCAAGCGAGGAGGGATCGGGTGGCAGAAGGAGAACAGATCGTTTCGGAAACGTCCCCAGGAACTTCCCCGGGACTTCCTTCCTCCCCCCCGCCTTCTCCGAGCTTCCTGCGGCCGCTCCGGACCCGGGCGTTCTTCCACGTCTGGCTCGCGCAGCTGATCAGCCAGTCGGGGGATTTCATCTTCGAGGTCGCCCTGATCTGGCTCGTCCTCGAGCTCACCGGCTCCGTCGTCGACATCGCGATCATCGTCACCGGCACGCTGCTCCCCTCCGTGCTGCTCGGCCCCTTCCTCGGGGTCTACGTCGACCGGTGGGACCGGCGCAAGATCCTCGTGGCGACCAACGTGGGCGAAGGGATCGTCGTGGCGATCCTCGCCTTCCTGGTCCTCTCCGGCCACGATTCGATGGCCCTCCTCTTCGGGATCGTGCTCCTGCTGGGGACGGGAGGGCGGCTCGTGATGGTCGCCACCGAAGCCTATGTGCCGTCGCTCGTCCCGGTGGAGGACCTCGGCCCGACGAACAGCCTCCTCTCCCTCAGCGGCTCCCTGAACCAGATCGTCGGGCTCTCCCTCGGAGGGGTGTTCGTGGCGCTCCTCGGGGTCACCCTTCCCATCGAGTACGATGCGATCACCTTCTTCGTGGCGGCGCTCCTGCTCTCTCTCGTCCCCTCCCCGAAAGCCCCCTCGACCTCCCCGCGGCCCGCTTCCGCACCTTCGCTCTTCCGCGAGCTCAGGGAGGGCCTTTCCTTCCTCCGGCAGAACCGGTTCCTGGTCGAACTCATCGGGATCGGGATGATCGTGAACTTCTTCGGCAACGGGCTCTCGGCCCTCTTCGCCCCGTACGCCTCCTACGTCCTCCACGGGGGCCCCACCGTCTACGGCCTCCTGGGGGCCTTCGTCGCGGCCGGGTCCATCGTCGGAGCGGCGGTGATCGGCAAGATGAACACCCGGAAGAGCGCGGGACGCTACCTCTTCGCAGGGGGGATCGGCATCGGGCTCTCGATCCTGCTCGTGGGGTTCGCGACGAGCACCCCGGTGGCCTTCGCCCTCATGCTGAGCTTCGGGATCACGATGGCCGTGGCCAACCTGCCGATGCTGACGCTTCTGCAGGCCAAGGTGCCCGACCGGCTCCGCGGCCGGGTCATGGCGGCCTTCTTCTCCCTGGTCGTGGCCACAGGCCCCGCCGGCCCGCTCGCCCTCGGGTGGATCGCCGAGCGATGGTCGATCTCCGCCGCCTTCCTCCTCGCGGGGATCGCGGTGACCAGCGTCCTCGCCGTCGGGGCCCTCACGATGAAGGAACTGCGGACGGTCGAGTACTGAGCCCGAGCGAAGCCCGAAGGAGCCGGGGGTCTCCGGCGAGAATCCTCAAATAGGCATCACCTCTTCCTCCGAAGGATGCTTCGCTCCTCCGCGCGGATCCGCACGACCGTCGTTACCCTGGCGGTCCTCGGGTTGCTGGGGGGACTCGCCATCCTCCCGGCGAACGCGGCTCTCTTTCCCGGAACGGCTCCCCCGGCCGTGCCCCGCCCACCGCCCCGGCCCCCCGTCCCGGTGGTCGCCTGGGTCATCCTGGTGCACGGGTTCAACCCCACCACCGTCCCTGCGCCCTCGGTCTGGTACTACGGGACCGACATCTATCAGCAGCTGCTGAACCGTGGCTACCACGTCGGGGTGGTCTCCTACTACGGCACCTTCACCCTGACCCTGAGCAATGGCCGCACGTTCTTCGATCCCTATTTCTACGGCACGACGAACACCCCGATCGAATCCGTGGGGATCGAGCTCGGGCGCGCGCTCACGGTCCTCTTCGGGGCCCAGCCGGTCACGATCGACATCGTCGGGCACAGCATGGGCGGCCTCGTCACGCTCTACATGCTCGAGCACATGCGACTTCCCAATGTGCACCTTCAGAACGTCGTCTTCCTGGGCTCGCCGCTGGGAGGAGCCCCCATCACCCAGCTCACTCAGTACGATAACATGAGCGGCTATCAGGCCCAGGAGATGGAGGCAGGATCCCCCTTCCTCACCGCGCTCCAGAGCCATCTGCCCTGGGCGAAAGCCAACTACCCCCACACCGAGTGGCTCGTCTACGCGGGAGACGCCGACCCCTCGTGGGGGATGACCTACTTCGGGGGACCCAACGACGGCCTCGTGGCCGTCCAATCCGATGTCGCGCTCGGCTATTCCCACCTCTACGAGTTTCCCGACCTCCACATACCCTCCCTGGACGTCTACGATCCCGGCCACGTGAGCTACTTCGAGGACTGGAACGTGGTCCACGAGCTCGAGGCGAACTTCGCCGGCCATTACTGACCGGACGCTGGCAGACCGCTTACGCGTCGCAGCCGTGGCGTTCGACCACGGCCTCGCAGGTCGACGAGGCGAAGACCTCCACCGTGCCGGCCTGCGCGAAGGGAGCAAGGTAGCTCCGGACCGCTCCCTCGTCGGCCGCCTCGAGGATGAGGACGAGCCGGTGCTGTCCGTCCACCACGGCCTTGCTCTGGATCTTGATACCGCTCTTCGCGGCCGTCTCCTTCGAGAGATGGAGGAGAAGCATCGCTCCCATCTGAGGGTCCCTCGCGGGGCATCGGTCCGCACTGTGCTCGTGCTGGGCGACGTATAGGGTCATGATATAGCCACCAACAAGTGAGTATATAACCACTCGTCCGTGGCTTGACCGACAACGTTCGCCAAGGGTGGGCCGGGAGAGAGCTTATCGTTCCCCCACAGTTCGGGCGAGGAAATGAAGGCCTTCCAGGACTATTATCCTGACGAACTCTCCTACTGCTACGGTTGCGGACGGTTGAACAAGGAGGGGCACCAGCTCAAGAGCTACTGGGACGGGGAGACGAGCGTGGCCCGTTTCGTCCCGAAGCCCTACCACACCGCGTTGCCGGGATTCGTGAGCGGAGGGATCCTGGCCTCCCTGATCGATTGCCATGGCACCGGGACCGCAGCGGCCGCGGCCTACCGGACCGAGAACCGGGAGCCGGGCTCGCTGCCCGCCCACCGCTTCGTGACCGCCTCCCTGAAGGTGGATTACCTCCGGCCCACCCCCCTCGGCCCCGAGCTCGTCCTCCACGGGATGGTCCGCTCCGTTGCCGGTCGGAAGGTTGTGGTCGATGTCGAGCTCACTGCCGAGGGTCAGACCACCGTCCACGGCGAGGTCGTGGCCGTGGAGGTCCCCGACCATCTGCACCAGAAGGCGAAGGACGCTCACGCCGAGCAAACCGCCCGTCGCTGAGAGCGGGCCCCGGGCCCCCCTGAACCGCATTAAATAGAGGGGAGCCCATTACTCCCTTCGAGCTGGCCGATATCGGAAGGGACTTGTCGCAGATCAATCGAAGGAGCCGGGGAACGTTCGCGGGAGGGGCCGGGTCCCTGGGGATCGCGCTGCTGCTCGTGCTCTTGCTCCCCCAGGCCGCCTCCGCATCGCTCATCGGCGGGAACTATCGTTCTGCGAGTTCTCCGGCCGCGGAAACCCTCGCCTCCCCCCACGCGAGCGCCGGCTGGACGAACTTGACGGGAAAGTACCCTACGGTGCCCGCAGCCCGTGCCTCCGGGGCCATGGTCTACGATGCCGGAGGGGGATACTACCTGCTCTTTGGGGGGGACAACGGCGCGGCGGTGGACGGGGACACTTGGAACTTCACCTCCGCGAGCGGTTGGAACGAGGTCTCCTCCTCCTCGGGCGTCGCCGCACGGGCCGCCCAGGCCATGGCCTACGACAGCACGAGCTCGGAAGTGGTGCTCTTCGGTGGCTGCGAGGGACTGACCAACTGCCCGGCGGGAGACACCTGGACCTTCTCCGGAGGGAGCTGGACGCAGAACACCGCGGGCACTGCCCCGTCGGCGACCCTCTCCGGATCCCTCTCGGATGACCCGCCCGACAAGGGTGCCCTCATGTTCGGAGGGTGCGACTCCTTCTCCGTGCTCTCCCAGTCGTGCAGCGGTTACAGTTCCGGGACGTACCTCTTCACGGCGTCGGCCGGATGGAGCGCGGTCACGAGCTCCAGCAACCCCTCGGCGCGGGACGGGGCCAGCCTCGCTTACGATCCCGCGGGGGGCTACGTGCTCCTCTTCGGAGGGTACACGGGCTCGGCCACCCTGGGGGACACTTGGACGTTCAAAGGAGGGCAGTGGACCAACATCACCTCGACGCTGTCCCAGTCGCCCCCGGCCCGCTCCGCGGCCAACATGTTCTGGGATGCGGGCTTGAACGAGATGCTCCTCTACGGGGGCGGAGGGGTCGCGTCGAACAACCTCGGGGACACCTGGGCCTTCGACGGGAGTTCCTGGACCGAGGTCGCGGCCTCGGGTGGACCGGCGCCCCGCAACGGCGCGATGGCCGCGGCTCCCCTCTCGGGAGGGGGCCCCATCCTCTTCGGTGGAGAGACCAACGGGTCCGCCTATCAGGCAGACACTTGGGAGTTCGGGAGCCCGCTCACCACGACGGCGACGGCGTCCCCCGCCACCGTGGATGCGGGCCAGTCCGTGGCCTTCTCCGCCCTCCCCAGTGGGGGCCAGCCTCCCTACTCGTACGCCTGGGATTTCGGGGACGGCACCTCCTCCCTCCTGCAGAACACGAGCCACACCTATGCGACCGCCGCCACGACCCCCTACACGGCCACCCTCACCGTCACGGACGGGGCGGGGACCAAGGTCACGAAGTCGCTCTCGGTGACCGTCCACGCGCTCCCGGTGGCCCAGGCGACGGCCACCCCCTCCTCCGCCTCCAATGGCACGGCCATCGCCTTCAACGGGACCGTGACGGGAGGGACCCTTCCCTTCACCTTCGCTTGGAGCTTCGGTGACGGGGCAACCAACGCCACCCAGAGCCCTTCCCACACGTATCCCGGCGCAGGCAATTACACCGCAAAGGTCGTGGTCACGGATGCGACCGGTGTGACGAGCGCCGCTTCGACCAACGTCACGATCACGGCGCCGCCCGGATCCCTTTCGGTCCATTTCACCGCGACCCCCACCAGCGGGGTCGCCCCGCTGCCGGTCACCTTCCAATCGACCGTGAGCGGAGGCACGACCCCTTACACCTACGCATGGACCTTCGGGGACGGCTCGCCCGGTTCCTCGCTCGCGGACCCAAGCCATACCTACAACGCGAGCGGGATCTTCCCCGTGACCCTGAGCATGACGGATTCCTCCGGACACACCGGGTCCTACCGCCTGTCGGTCGTCGTCTCCGCGGTGGGGATGACCGCCACGGCGACCGCCACCCCGGATCAGGGCACGGCTCCGCTCCTCGTGGGCTTCCATGAGAACGTGACCGGGGGCCAGGCCCCGTACTCCTACGCGTGGACCTTCGAGCCGGGGGCCCAGGTCTCCACCCTCGCGGACCCCTCCTTCACCTTCAACAGTTCCGGGACCTACAACGTGACCTTACGGGTCACGGACAATCCTTCGGACGGGAAGACGACCGTCGCCTGGGTCCTGGTGAACGTCACGGCCGTCGCCGGGCTACAGGCGAGCGTGCAGCCCTCGGGCTGCGTCGTCGCTGGCACCGCGGCGACCTTCGATGCGAAGGTGAGCGGAGGGCTCGCCCCCTACAACCTCACCTGGGCCTTCGGGGATGGGAGCGCCACGCTCCAGACCTCGCAGACCCAGGTCACCCACACCTACGCGTCCCCCGGGACCTACGAGCTCAACCTCTCGGTCACGGACTTCACCGGAGCCACCACCTCCACGGGAGTGGCCGTCAATGTGGTCTCGTCCTCCGGGTGCTCCACGGGCACGGGGAGCCTCGGAGGGAGCGCCACGCTGGGAACCCTCGAGCTCCTGGTGTTCCTCGGGCCGCTGGCCGTCCTCGCGGGGATCACCCTCCTCGTCCTGACGTTCGTCGGACGGGGAGCCCGGCGCCCGCCTGAGGCGCTGCGCGAAGAATCCTACGTTCAGTAGTATCCTGTTGAGACCGTGCGGGTCTTGATCAGGAAATCCGCCCGCATCATCAGCGAGAAGGCGATGCCGCGGACCGCGAGGCCGCCTCCAAGGAGGGCCATGCTCGCCAGGGTGAGCTCCACGGTAAGGTTCCCTCCGGGGGAGCTCCCACCGGAGACGCTGCCGATGATCAGGGCGAGATCCAGTGCGAGGAGAACGACGGCGAGGCCGATGGCAAGCCAGGCGACCACGTAGAGGAGGGAGCCCTGACGGTTAGCCCGGAGCGCATTGATCACCACAGGGTCCGCGACCTCCTCCGCCGGCGCCACCATGGGCGGGTACGGATAGGCAGAGGGAGGGGCTTGGGGCGGAACTTGCTCGTAGCCCCGTACGGGCGCTGGAGAGGGTGCGGGTCCGGACCTGGTACGTACCGCCATCTCGGGCTACATCACGCCTTGGCGGACAGCTGCTCTTGGAAGGTCGGGGCGACCTCCGAGGTGCAGTTGGGGCAACGGCGTGCCTTGTTCGAGATGCTGGAGAAGCAGTAGGGGCAGTCCCGCGTCGTCACCACGGCCGGTGCTTCGGGCTTCTTCCGGCGGTTCCTGAGTTGCTCGTAGGGGCGCACGACCAGGAAGAAGACCACGAGCGCGACCATGAGGAAGGAGATCACGGCATTCAGGAAGGCCCCCACCTGGAACGTGCTCCCGTTCAAGGTGAAGGTGTGAGAACTGAAGTCGAAGTGCCCGGCCACACCGATGAGGGGGGTGATGAGGTCAGCGACCATAGCGGTGATGACCGCCTGGAAGGCGAGACCGATGACAATTCCTACCGCCATGCTCACGACATCCCCCTTCAAAATGAAGGCCTTGAAATCATCCAGTGCGTTCCCCATATGCCGATACCTTTCGTCGCAAACGACTCTCGAGCTATATTAACGTGTTGGCCACGGTTTGGAGGAGGCCACAACCCACCCCGGGGGCCGGTTGTCCCCGGTTCCGACAGGTTCCATACCTGCCTCCTGAATCTTCCGCAGGACATGTCACGGAAGCACCCAAGAATGCCCCCCCAATTCCTGGAGCGGCAATGATCCGTGATGAGAGTTTCCAGCATCCTCCGCACCCACCCTCAAGTCCCTGTGCCCTGGTGGACGGAACCTGGGCTCACGCCAGCGTCCTACGGCCCTCGTCCGACGGCCCTAGGGCAAGGGATCGCTCGTTTCCACCCTATTGGAAAGTAGGCAGGCTATATCCGGCCCCGAAACACTTGTTTTTCTTGATGAACCATGACGCTTTCCAAGGAATTGACCGAGGCCCTCCGGCCGCTCCCGGAGGAGGAAACCCGTAACGACTGGATCTTCCAACGCCACCACGTCGTCCTGACGAACCAGCGCCTCGTCATGCTCTCCTTTTACCACCTCCGGGGACACCCACACCACGACGTCCTCTGGGAGCAGAAGCTCGAATCCATGCGCTCCGTGGAGGTCCAGCAGGGTTCGCCCGTCCGCGGGGACGACACCCAGCCGACCACGACCAACGTGGGGACCGCCGCGAGCGGGGGCAGCGGGATCTTCCAATCGAACCCTGGCCCGAGCGTCATCCCTCCCGTCCTCACACAGGGGATCCCGGGGAACTCCTACGTCGTCATCGACAACATGGAGGTCTTCCGCGGGTCCTCCGTGGAGGCGAGCCACATCGCGGACGAGATCCAGAAGGCCATCATCTACCGGGAACACTCCCTGAAGGAGGCCGTTCCCCTGATCACCGTGGTGGCCCGGTAGGCAGGCAAGGCCAGCGCCCCGATCGGGATACTCCGCCGGGAGGGATGGGCCCTCCCCGCCTTTGAACCCGAGCCCACGGCTCGACAGACCGTGATCCTAGACCACTAGACTATCGGGGCGCCTGGCCGCAGCAGGAGGCTACGCGAGATTAATTAAATCTTCGCTCTTCGAACCCCCCATGCCCAAGTCGCTCACTTGCGCCCTCCTCGGCTCCAAGACGCTGGGTGGAGAGCTCGGAAAGAAGGGAACTTCGACGGACATCACCCTCTACAACCACTCGACCGAGGCGCTCAACGTCTCCTACGTCGAACCGACCCAGTTCCCGGAGAAATATCCCTCCCTCCTGAACGCCATCCACATGGGCGGCGGGCGGGTGGTCCTCGCCGTCGAGGCGATCACCAAGGACCTTGGGGAGATCGTCGTGACCCTCGACATGATGGGGGCGAAGGATGGGCTCATCGCGGTCCCCGAGACCCTCGGCAAGGAGGATCTGCAGCGCATGCTCAAGGGCACGATCCTCGAGCACTACGAATTCGTCTCCCTCGACCCCAAGGCCATCCGTCAGAAGGTCGAGGCGTGGCCCGAGAAGACGGGTGACGAGGGGAGCCTCCTCTTGCCCCTGGACCACGCCTTCCCCGTCCGCGGGGTCGGCACGGTCGCCCTTGGCCTCGTCGAGCGGGGCCGGGTGAAGGCCCACGACCGGCTCCGTCTCTTCCCCACCGACACGATGGTCGAGGTCCGCTCGCTCCAGGTGCACGACGTCGATATGACGGAGGCGGGCATCGGGCAGCGCGTGGGACTGGCGCTCAAGGGAGTGGAAGCGGACGAGATCCGGCGAGGCCAGGTCCTCGCCCCGCCCGACGGGCTCAAGACGGGAGACCTCCTCCAGTTGCGAGGATACACCCCCTGCAAGTTCTTCAAGGGAAAGGCCGGCGAAGGGGACAAGGTCCACGTCTCCCTGGGGCTGGACGACGCCCCGGCGAAGATCACGACGGTGGATGGCAGCAACCTCACTCTCACCCTCTCCCGTCCGATGGCCTGGACCCCGGGGGACCGGGCTCTCGTCGTCGACCTCTCGGGGTCGGGCAACCGCCCGCGCGTGGCCGGCTTCGGGACCTCCGACTGAGTTCCCTCGCAACACCGGCAGTCCGGGAGAGACCTCCCGGACTCCGACCCAACATGCGTTACCGCCGGGCAGGGTGCGATATACGTAGGCCATCGGCTGAACCGGGGCGGTCCGGGATCCGATAGGAGCTGCGTGAACGTCGATGATCCCGCGCAGGAGCACGAAGGAAGGAAAGAACGGAGTCCTCTCGCGATCTCCGTGGGTTCTGAGCGGCGAGGGTACCTTGCCCCGAGGCGCTCCGGTCGCTCCTAGCGCTGCTTCCGTTTCGAGGAGTTGAGCCTTGCCGCAGCCCGGAGGATCTCCCTCAACGCGGCCTCATCGATCGGCGCGCCCTCGCCGAAGTCGATGGCGCGGACCGTCTTGCTGTCCAACCGTGTATTGAAGAGCCCCCGGGGATCCGCCAGTCGTGCCCCCTGAGGGAAGGTGAGCCTCACGGCGGCCTTGAGCGTGTTCCCGAGGCAGAGGATCCCGTCGTGGGACCAGACGGGCACCCCGTCAGGATTGCTTGGCCTCCGCCACTTCACCTCTTCGAGGACGTCGGGGTCCGCGGTCAGGATGATGGCGCGCAGGCGGGAGAGCGTCTCGTCCCGCCAGTCCGGGGCGCCCTCGGGCTTCCTCTTCGGACTTCGCATGGACGCCCGGACGGAAGGAGTACGGGAGCTCTTCGTCACGGCGCTCAACTCACGGCCTTCTTCACAAGGGCCGCGATCCGGGCTTCGTCCCCTCCCGAGAGCTCCTTGATCGCGAAGGAAGTGGGCCAGACGGTGCCGTCGTCGAGCTTCGCCTTGTCGTTGAACCCGAGCGTGCCGTACCTCGCCTGGAACTTGCTCGCCGGCTGGAAGAAGCAGAGAACCTCTCCCTCCTTGCTGTACGCGGGCATCCCGTACCAAAGCCTCGGAGAGAGCTCGGGGGCGGCCGAAGTGATGATCGAGTGAAGACGCTTGCCCATCGAGCGGTCCGGCTCCGGGAATCCGGCGATCTTGGCGAGCACGGCTTTCTCATCGTCGGCGCGGTTCTTTCCCCATACGATCTTCGCCTCTTGGGTACGATCCTTCATCGCGGCTTTCTCCGCGTTGGTGAAACCCTTGACGGCCTTCTTCGCGGGCATGGCGTACCCCCATCTCTGGGGGCTCCTTAACCCTTCCAACGTGGGGCCTACGCAGGTTCCTCCATCTCACTCCCGCGGGTTTCGTGCGCGAGGGGAAGGAGATGAGCTACTCGAGCCCCCGGAAGACGGAGATCGATGCGTTGATCTTTCGACGTGACCGGGCCTAAGGGCCGGGCTCGGGGTCAACCCGGCCCGTCGACCCCGCTCGGCGGATGTTGGGCTCTGTTCCCAGGAGGATTATTCCTTGTTCTATTCCCCTTCTAGCTCTGGGCCGGTGGAGTGCCGCCGGTGGGAGCGGAGGGGTTCGCACCCTCCGTCGCCGGAGACCCGGGCGCTGTCGATGGGGTCCCCGTCCCGCTCTGCTCCTTGTCACCCTGTGGGACCGCGGGTCCCCTTCTCCGTAGGGCCAGGAACAGCCCGATCAAGGCCACGACCAAGCCGACGACCGCCAACGCGAGGATGCTCCAGTCCAGTCCATTCGAGAGCCCCGTCGCGGCCGGCGTGACGGCCTTTGTCACCGACACGGTCTGAGCCGAGGAGGTCACGCTTGCCCCCGTGGCATCCGTGACCTTGACGGACACGGAGTATGCTCCCTTGACCGTAGGGATGCACGTCAACGTTGGGCTGTTGACCGAGGCGCACCCCGTCGGGAGCCCGTTCCAAGTGTAGGTGTAGGGTGCGGTGCCCCCCGTTACGGCAGCGGTGAAGGTCACGGACTCTCCGATGGGGAAGCTGGAAATGCTCGGCGAGACGCTCGCGGACCCCAGGGCAGGGGCGACGGTGAAGGACACCGGGCCCACCACCGCGCTCTCCCCGTTGGAATCCGTCACTGCGACCGTCACCCAGGAGGTTCCGGAGACCGAAGGTGCGCACGTAAGACTGACCGAGTTGTTGGTGCTGCATCCGGAGGGAAGCCCGCTCCAGGCGTAACTCAGTCCTCCCGACCCGCCCGAGACGCTCACCGTTAGCTTCGTCGACTGCCCGAGGTCGATGACTGCGGGGTCCACTGTGAAACTGCCGGGGATGAGACGTTTCGAGACCGTCAGATGGAGGGCCGAGCTCGCAAGGGACACCCCGTTGCTGTCGTTCACGGTGACCGTCACGTTCGCGGATCCGGAGGCAGCGGGTGTGCAGGCCAGTGTCGCCGCGTTCCCGCTCACGCATCCCTGGGGAAGGCCGTTCCAGGCATAGGTGTACGGTGCGCTGCCGCCCGAGACCATCACCGAGAGGGTAACGGACTGGCCCACGTCCAGGCTCGTGACCGAGCTGGAGAGGATCGGCGCGCTCGAGGCCGGGGAGACGGTCAGCGTCAGCGCTCCCGAGGTCACCACCATCCCGTTCGAGTCCGAGATAGAGGCAATCACCGAGAAGGTGCCGGCGGCGGTGGGCGAGCAGGAGAGCGAGGTCTGGTCCTGGCTGGCGCACCCGGTCGGCAATCCCGACCAGGAATAGGTCGACGTCGATCCCGTCCCGTTCGTGGCCGTGAAGGATAGCGTCGTGGTCTGCCCCACCTCTAGCTTCGTATTCGAAGCCGTGGGGGCTGTGATGGTGGGATCCGGCGAGACGACCAACGTCACGCTGGCATTCGAGCTTGCCCCATTCGTGTCGTTACCCCAGACCGTGACCGGGAAAGTGCCCGCCACGGCCGGGTAGCAGGTGATCTGCGCGGTGTTCGCAGCGGTGCAGCCGCCCGGAAGGCCTTCCCAGGCGTACTGGTAGATGCCGGACCCTCCCCCCACTTTAGCGGTGAGCTGCGCGGCCTGTCCAAGGTCGAGCGCGCTCCGGGAGGCCGTGAGGGTGGTCGTTGGAAGGTACGGGCCGCAGGAAGCGACCTCGGAGACCCAAGTATCCCACCAATTCGCCTGCCAGTTGTCGTTGGAGGCTCCAAACGCCCCTTCGAACCAGAGGTGGCAGGGATCGGTTGGGTCCTGCGCACCCATGAAGTAGTCGCCCCAACGGCAGGGAGTGTTGCCATTGGCTGCCCCGCACATGCCGCCGGACTGCACCATCCAGTAGGGAGCGTCGGGGCCCTCGCCGGCTTGGAGGAGTATCGGCGTGCCCATCGAGCCGGGAGGGGATCCTGCCACCTGGCCCACAAGCATGAGGGAGGGGAACGTCTCGTTGCTGGAGTTGGCGTACGCCACCTCCAAGTCATTGTGGCTGTCGACCATGACCGCCGGGAAGAAATCGTAGTTGTCCTGGGCCTGGCCGGCCACCATTCCCTGGTTCCAATCGAAATCTTGGGTGACCGACTGCGTGGTGGTGTTGATCTGGACCAGCCGAAGACAGGAGAGGGTCGTGCCATTCTGTAAGGAGCATCCATCGGGCCCGCTCGTCCAGAGGCTTCCGTTCTGCCAGACCGCGGAGAGGAAGGACCCGTCGTTCTCAGCCACGTAGTCAGGTGTCGGGAGACCGTCGGCCGCGATGGGATTCTGGTCCTGAGGAGCACCATACCCGTTCGGCACCGGGGTCTCGGGTATGATGGGGAGGCGGTTGTTCGTGATCGTGACATTTCCCGGCGGAGAGCCCGTCAACGTGAGCAGGTCCACGCCCGTGGCGGCCCAAGTGGAATTGAAACAGCTCGCGGCCCCTCCCACGTCATCGCAATTCGTGAGCAGGTACATGGTGTTGGTGAGTTGACCCTGCTCGCGCACTGGGACGACCCGGTAGAATCCAGGGTAGCTCTGGTTGGCCATGACCTCGGTCCCCGTGAGCGCCGAGGTCTTGTTGAGCTCGAAGATCTGCGCTCCGCAGTAACCCGACACCACGCCACAAACGGCCCCTGCGCCCGTGGGGTATTCATCCACGGCGATGACCACATTGTTCTTATCGACCGCAAAGAAAGGTTGGTCGGGAAGGCACGCCGCCCCTCCGCAGAAGGTAGGGGACGGCCCTACTATATACAGGTACCACGGCCCGAACGGGCTCGGACCCTGGGACACGGCCAATGAGACGTTCCCGGCGTAGGTAGGACCGTACTGCAATTCGGTCGCGAACCAGCGGTCTACCGTGGGATCGAAGTAAACGTAAGGGTCGGAAGCGGAATCACCGGATGGGACGTTGAAGAAGCTGGTCAGGGCGTCCTGGTAGACCGGGGCACCTCCCGAGGTTTTCCAAACGTACATCTCACTGTTGACCATCTGCATCACGTAGCCGTCGCCCACCGCGATCGCGCCATCGGGTGGAGTACACTGACAGCGGGAGTTGTACGAGTTGATCCCGTTCCAGCCGGCGATGGGCAGGGCAGAGGGCTGACCGTTCGATCCGACGGACGGGAGCCGGAAAGGAGTTGCCGTCGGCGTCACGAGCTCGGTGCCAACTCCTCTTGTCGGTGCTCCCAGACTAGGGTTGGGCACCAACATTGCCGGCGTTTCCGGAAGGTACGGGATAAAGCGTCCTGGGGTGCCGAGCGATCCCAACGCGCTCGCCGGGCTCGAGAGGCCGGCCGGGTGAGAGGATGAGACAGATGTCGGGTGAGCCCCGCCGGAAGTGCTGTTCGAAACGACCAAACCACCCGGCACCATCATGATTGATACGATGGCAATTGTCCACAGACCGATCCAAACACTTCGGGAATGCTTCATGCGCCTCGGGAGGGCGAGATGATAATGAGTCTGGCGCTGCTCGAATTCGTTGTTCCAACGCGAACGACTCCGCCCACGTTTTACGAGGGGACTGCCCGAACAGGTGACCTCGCGGACCTGCTCTAAAGGCAGGTTCTACCACCGTGAAGAGTATTCCTGGAACCGGTCCTGTGGCTGTACGATCGCAACCCACGAACTACGGGAAGTGGAGGGGCGGGCTAGGCTTGACGTAGACCGTCTCGGAGACGGGCGCTGCGGGGTGGGGAGTGGGAGCGGCGGAGACCTCGGGCGGGGCGGCTTCCTTTTCCACCGCCTTCTTCTCCCGGGCCTCGCGTGCCTTCAGGCCTTCCCAGCGGGCCTTGACCTCCGCCTGGATCTCCTCGATCTGCTCCGCCGTCAGGTCCTTGAAGCGCCCTTGCGCCCGGAGGTACTTCTCCACGGGCACGGGGTTGGAGGGGGCCCAGGTGATCCGGAGCCGGCCCTCCTCGATCTCGTAGAGCGGGAAGAGGTGGCTCATCGTGGCGAGGCGTCCCACCTCGACCATCTGGGAGGGGTCGTGCTTCCAGCCGGTCGGGCAGTCGGCGAGGATGTGGAGGTACCGGGTGCCCTTGAGGCTGGCGGCCTTCTTCGCCTTCGCCACGAAATCCTCGGGGAAGGAGGGGTTGGCGGTCGCGACGTAGGGGATCCGGTGGGCGTCGAGGATCATGGGCATGTCCTTCTTGGAGGTCCGTTTCTCGAGCCCCCGCGGGGTCGTGGTGGTCCAGGAGTACTCCGGGGTCGACCCCGAGCGCTGGATGCCCGTGTTCATGTAGGCCTCGTTGTCGTAGCAGACGTAGAGGAAGTCCTCGTTGCGCTCCGCGGCGCCCGAGAGGGCCTGGATACCGATGTCAGCGGTCCCCCCGTCCCCGGCGAAGCCGACGACCGGGACGTCCCCCCGACCGGTCCGCCGGAGGCCGGCCTTGATCCCGGAGGCCATGGCCGCGGTCGACTCGAAGGAGGAGAAGACGGTGGAGACCTTCAGGCACGTGCCGGGCATCGCGCCGGGGATGACGGCCCAGCAGCACGCCGGGATCACCATGACCGCCTTTGGGCCCAGCCCCTTGAGGAGGAGACGCATGGCCAGCGCCGCGCCGCAGCCGGGGCAGGCGACGTGGCCGCCCACCATGAGCTCTTCGGAGGGGATCGTCAGCTTCGCCATTTACGCCACCAGCTCCTTCACACCGACCCACGCCTCCCGGGGGGTCTCCTTCTTCGTCGCACGCTCGACCAGCGCGCCCAGATGCTTCGGGGTCACCTCGCGCCCGCCCAGCCCCGCGATGTAGGAGGCCACGGCGGGGGGGCTCGGGAGCCCGAGGAGGGCGGAGCGGACCTCGGTCGCGACGGGGCCGCCCGAGCCGAAGGAGTGGGCCCGCTCGACGACCACGACGGAATGGGCCTTCCGCCCGAGGGAGCGGATCTCCTCCTCGGGGAAGGGACGGAAGGAGCGTAGACGGGCGAGACCGACCTTCTGGCCGTTGCGGCGGAACTCGTCGACGGTGTCCCGGGCCGCGGCCGCGAGCGAGCCGAGGGCGAGGAGGACGATCTCCGCGTCCTCCGTCCGATACTCGTCGATGAGACCGAGGGGTTCGCCCCCCACCAGCCGGGCGTAGTCCTTGCCCGCCTGGAGCAGCTTCTGCCGGGCGCGGTCCATTGCGAGGGCCGTGTCGCGCCGGAACTCCATGAAGGTAAGGTCCGGCGGGGAGAAGGAGCCGAAGAGCTGCATGGACCCGGGCTCGACCCGGGCCACGGGCTGGTAGCGGGGGAGGAAGGAGTCCACGGCCGCCTGGGAGGGGACGTCGACCGGCATGTACGTGTGGGAGAGGACGAACGCATCCAACATGACCATCGCCGGGAGGAGGACCTCGGGGTCCTCGGCGACCCGGTAGGCTTGGAGGACGGAGGCCAGGGCCTCCTCGTTCGTCTCCGCGTAGAGCTGGATCCAGCCCGTGTCGCGCTGGGCCATCGAGTCCGAGTGGTCCACCCAGATGTTCCAGGGAGGAGCGAGGGCGCGGTTGACGTTGGCCATGACCACGGGAACGCGCTGGCCCGAGGCCCAGTGGAGCATCTCGTGCATGAGCGCGAGCCCCTGGCTCGAGGTGGCGGTGAAGGCGCGGGCGCCCGTGAGCGAGGCCCCGATGCTGGCGGCCATCGCCGAATGCTCGCTCTCGACGGGGATGTACTCGGCGGCGAGCTCGTGGCGGGCCACCATCTCCGCCAACCGTTCGACGATCGTGGTCTGCGGGGTGATCGGGTACGCTGCGACCACCTCGGCCCGGGCAAGACGGACCCCCTCGGCCACGGCGTCGTTCCCGGAAAGGAGCTCCTTCGTCATGCGCTCTCCTCCGGCACCATCTCGATCGCCTCCGGGGCGCAGACCTCCGCGCAGACCCCGCATCCCTTGCAGACGTCGAGTTCGAAGTCGACCTTCTTGCCGACGATCGTTATCGCCGGCTCAGGGCAGAATTTCCAGCAGACATTGCACCCCGTGCACTTCTCCGGGATGAGGCGCGGACGCTGGTTCCTCCAGCTCCCCGCGGTCGAGGTATCGGCCGTCGAGGTCCAGGCCATGGGCCCCGTCAGGCGCCGGTTGTGCAGGGTGACCGTCATGAGACCTCCACCGTCTCCCACGCCTCGTTCAGGGCCTCCAGGTTCTCCCGGAGCTGGCCGGGGACCCGGGTCCGGACGGCCTCCTCAAGGGCCTCCAAGGAGACGATCCCCGTCATCCGGGCGAAGGCCCCCAGGATGACCGTGTTCACGAGAGGGTTGGAGGGGGAACCCAGATGGTGTCGGAGCGCGATCGAGCCGGCATCGATGCACCGGATCTTGTGGTGGTCGGATCCCTGCCGGAGCTCCTCGGGGACCGTGGGCCGGTTCAGGAGGACGTGGCCCCCGGGACGCAGCCCCTGCAGCCAGGTATCCTTGAGCGAGACCAGAAGGGAGGTATCCATCACGATGAGCGCGTCGGGGTTGGTGATCGAGCCCCCGAGGCGGACGGGACCGGAACCGATGCGGGTATAGGCGACGACCGGGGCCCCCCGGCGCTCGACCCCGAAGAAGGGGAAGGCCTGAACCCCGCGGCCCTCGAGGAACGCGGCTTTGGCAAGGAGGACGGAGGCCACAACGGTGCCCTGACCGCCCCGGCCGTGGAACCGGACCTCGTAGAGTCCCCGGTCCCCCGGAAGGGGTCGATGATCACCGAATGTCTTCTCCATCTTTCCTCCTCCGTGCCTTTCACCCGTCCCCGAACTTCTTCCTCTCGCAGCCGCGTAGCGATCCGTCACCACCCCGTTTCTATCAATAAACTTTCGTACGAAGACGGGTTCGCACACAATATGACATATATTTTGGCGATTGTAAATTGCCAGATCGAGCCCCGCCCGACCCCTCCGAAGAGGTCGAGGGTCTCGACGGGCGTCGGTGATCTTCGGCGAACACCCGGGAAAGGAGGGCCGGGTTGTTCTCGGGGGCGGGAACCGGCCTGAGCCGGAGGGAGGATTGGCCCTCGTAGGGTAGGCTTCGCAACGACCAAACCCGTGGACGTTTTCCAGATTCTTGGAAAGTACGAAGGACGGTAATACCCTCCGTTTCGTGCTCTTCTCAAGGCCGGGAGGAGAAAGATGCTCAGACGATGGTCCACATGGTCGCGTTCGATCCCCTCCACTGCGCGTTCCCCATCGCACCCCATTTCCTCCGTGTCTCCGGGTCCATCGGGCTCTTCGCCCTCGCATCGGTCACCGAGCTTCTGGCGATTCACCGGAAGGATCCGCACCCGGCGGCCGACGGGAAGCGGCTCTCACGCGACTTCGTGAACTTCGTCGGGCGGGTGCCGTGAGCCGCCACGGGATGTTTTCCTGGTGCTCAAGCAACCGGCCGTTCCCAGGGCCCCCCTGAACTGGAAGGACCCGCACGCCCCGTCACCGTCATGCGCTGGAGTGCTCTCGTTTGGCGGGACTGAAACATGACCGAAGCCCCCATGCCTACGAGCGCGTCGGCCAGTTTCCACATTCGCCCGGCCCGCACAGAGGATCTTCCGGGGATGGCACGGGTCCATGTCGAGACCTGGAAGACGACCTACCGGGGGATCGTGCCCGACGAGCGGCTCGACCAGATGACCGTCGCGTGGGACCTTGAGAGGGGATTCGGGAAGTGGGCTGTCGCGCCCCCACCCGGAGTCTGCTCGTTCGTCGCACTCTCGGGTCCGAAGGACATCGTGGGCTTCGCCGTCGGCGAACCGAACCGGGAACCGGATGAGGAGTTCCCGGCCGAACTCGTGGCGATCTACGTCCTCCGCGGCTACCAGGGACGCGGGATCGGACGGGCGCTCGTCGGCGAGGTCGCCGGGTTCCACTACGCCCAGGGAAGAGAGGCGATGCTCGTCTGGGTCCTCGCCGCGAACCCGTACCGTCGCTTCTACGGTCGGCTGGGCGGAAGGGTCGTACGGGAGCGCACAGCCCCGGTCGCGGGGGTTCCCCTCGCCGAGGTCGGCTTCGGCTGGAGCGACCTCCGCCCGCTCCTCTCCCTACGAGTCCCCCCGTCGACGGACCGTAGGCGGGCCTGACCCCCTTTCGGGCCTTCCCCTCGCTTCATCGAAAACCTTACTATGCGACGTCCCGTTTCCAAGGGCAAGGTGAGAATGCAAGGTACCGGGTCGTCCCTGGCCATCCCGTGGCTTCTGGTAGTGCTGCTGGTGGCCTCGCCCATGGCCCTCCTGCCCGGAGTGACGGCCCATCCCAACGTCGTGGTACCTGTCCCCGGAACTTATGTCAGGGCCTCCTCCTGGAACGGGGAGGAGCCCGGGTGGACCTCCTTCCACGGTGACTCGGGCGCCAACGGATCCTACCCCGGGTACTTCCCCTGGACCCACTTCCGGGTGCTCTGGACCCAGAGCTTTCCCAACGCCTCCTACTCCCCGACGAACACGGCGCCCGTCGCCCCCCAGTCCTCTCCCGTGGTCTTCAACGGGTCGGTCTACCTCACCAACTCCAACCTGCCGGTCGTCCTGCAGGTGAACGCGACCGACGGGAGCCTGACCCATGCCTACAGCCTCTACGCGACGACCGCCACCACCGCCACGGTCGTCTCCACCCCCCTCATCGCGGACGTGGCGGGCTCCCCTTACCTCAGCCTCAGCACCCAGAAAGCCGGCACCCACTACACCTACTCCCTCAACCTCAGCGGCAATGTGATCACCTATTGCCACTCGGGCCAGCCGGCAGTGGGGGGTGCGGCCGCCCTCCCCGGAGGCTTCGTCCAGCCCACCCAACCCTTCGGCACGGGCAACCCCAACGGGATCTACATCTTCCACTCCTGGAACCTGGGGAACAACGGCGCCGTGTCCCACTGCTCCAACGTCGCCACGATGACCAGCACCGACATCTTCAACGACACCCCGAGCGTGGGCGAGGCCTACAATCCCTCGAACCCCTCCTCCCCTTACGGGGAGTATTTCCTGACCGACCAGACCACCCCCACCCTGGACGCCTTCCCCATGGGCGGGGGCGCGATGCTCTGGCAGGACAACCTGGGTTCCATGGCCTACGGCTCCCTTGCCCTCGTCAACGTCTCCTACAACGATTCCACGGCGGGCTCTCGCGTGACGGCCCCAATCGGCTTCGTCGCGAACGATGCCGCGGCGGGCAGCACGAGCAACCTGAGCGCCGTGGATGTGAACTGTGCCTCGAGCTGCTTCCCGAGCACCAACCCCACGAACGTCCTTGCCAACGGGACCTACCGCCTCGCTCCCCTCACCGCCGGTGGTGCCTCGGGTTCGAACAGCACCGTCGCGCTCCGATCGCTCTCCCCCTTCGAGACCCAGGTCCTCTACGCCCAGACGGACGGACAGCTCGGGGCTGTGACCGCGGACCTGACCGGGACCTCTCCCCTCGGACCGAATGCGACCACGGGCTATCGGGTCGCCTGGAGGGATCCCTGGTCCTTCCCGACCGGCGCCCCCCTCATCGCCTCCCCCGCGACCAGCCATGGCCTCGTGGTCGACGGGAACGTCGCGGGCGACGTCTACATCCTCAACGCCTCGACCGGGGCGGTCGTCTGGAACGGAACGCTCCCCGGGGCCATCTTCTCCTCTCCCGCGATCTATGACGGGAACATCTACGTGTTGACCTCGGCCGGGGTCCTGGCGGACATCGGACCCGCGGCCCCGACGGTCACCGTATCCGTGGCGAACCCGGCCCACGACACGGCCCCGACACCCGTCAGCGTCTACGTGAACGGGACCTCGTACCCCACCCTCGCCCCCGTCCCCGTGAAGGGTGCCCCGGCCACGGTCCTGGTGAGCGGGGGTGGTTACGCCGCCCCTGTCCGGCTCGGGAGCGGGACCACCACAGCGTTGGGATACGCCAACTTCTCGTGGACGCCACCGTACTCCGGCACCAATCAGACCTACACGTTCACCGCCTTCGTCAACGCCTCGGGATACGCCTCCGCGAACGCCACCACCAGCTCGATCGCCCTGCCACCCCCGCCCCTCGCGATCCTCTCTTACAGCGCCTTGCCTGCGGCGATCCAGCTCGGGAACTCGACCAACCTCACGGCGACCGTCACCGGGGGAGTCTCCCCCTACAGTTACACCTATGTCGGCCTCCCCCCGGGGTGCGTCTCGCAGAACCTCCCCAGCCTGCCCTGCACCCCGACAGCCACCGGTAACTTCACGGTGAACGTGACGGTGACCGACCCGACCGGGGCCTATCAGAACGCCTCCACCCCCCTCAACGTCACCCGCCCGACCTATCCGCAGCCCGTCATCGCCTCCTTCCTCGCGCTCCCCTCCACGATCTGGCTCGGGAACTCGACCAACCTCACGGCGAACGTGACCGGAGGGACGGCCCCGTACACCTACGTCTACAGCTCGCTTCCGCCGGGATGTGCGACGGCCGACCTGCCCGTCCTCTCGTGTACGCCGACGGGCAACGGCTCCTTCCCAATCTCCCTCCTCGTGACCGACGCCCACGGGCAGACGGCGAACGCCACCACGAACCTCACGGTCACCCTTGCCCCCGTGACGTCGCTCAAGGCCACCCTCTCCGCCTCCCCCTCCTCTCTCGTCCTAGGGAACACCACGACCTTCCGCTCCGCGGTCTCGGGAGGTACGCTCCCGTACACTTACGCGTACTCCTCGCTGCCCCCGGGATGTGCCACCGCGAATCAATCGCAGCTCAACTGCACCCCGACGGCAAGCGGAAACTTCCTCGTGACCGTCACCGTGACCGACGCCCGGGGAACCTACGTCTCTTCGAACACGACCCTGAACGTCACCGCCGCGGGCAGCATCCCGCTTTCTGCCACCCTCACCGCCTCCCCTACGGCGATCGTCCTCGGGACATCCGCCGTCATCACCACCACGGCCCTGCACGGAACCCCTCCCTACGCCTACGTCTACACTGGGCTCCCCAAGGGCTGTTCCTCCGCTAACACAGCCCGGCTGAACTGCACCCCTACGGCCACGGGCAACTTCACCGTGAACGTGGAGGTCACGGATGCGAACCAGAGCCTTGCCCGGGCCTCGGCGAACCTCGAGGTCACTGCAACCCCCCTCCCGCTCTCCATCACGAGCTTCGCGGACTCCCCCGCGACGGTCACGGTGGGAAACGCCTCCCTCTTCACCGTCGTGGCGACCGGGGGAGAACTGCCGTACGCGTACACGTACGCGGGACTTCCGTCGGGATGCGTCTCCCAGGACGCAGCGACCCTCTCCTGCCGGCCCACCACCGTGGGAAACTACACGATCAAGGTGACGGTCACCGATCATCTCGGGCACACGGCCACTGCCACGGTCGCACTGCACGCCGTGGCCCCGGGAGGGACGTCACCAAAAACATCGACGAGCTCCTCCGGGATCTCCTTCGAGTGGTGGATCCTGCTCGCGGGCCTGGTCGGACTCCTCCTGCTCCTCCTCCTCTACCGAAGACGGAAGCGCGCACCACCGAACGAGGCCGTCCGACCTATTGCCGCTGCGCCTTCCGTCACGGCTTCGGCCGAAGCCGTGGCACCCCTCACAGTGATCGCTCCGGTGCCGGACGCTTCCGAGTGGAGCGAGTCGGACGCCGAGGAGCCCCACGAGACCGAGGCGCCGAGCCTCCAGGAGAGCCCGAAGCCCGAGGAGACGCCTCCTCCCGCGGCCCCGGCGGGGGTGTCCCCGGAAGAGTACTCCGAAGACGAGCCCGGGGACTCCGCCCCCGAACCCGGGGAATCGACCGACAAGTAGACGCGCTGCGCACGATCTTGACTCGGCGGGACAACGGTTCCCCCATGAACTCCGGATTGGGCCCTTCTTTGAACCGGCCGAGCTCCTCCGGGAATTCGATACGATCTATCCCGCCTTCAACCGGGAGAACCCGGAAGACTTGCCACCGTCAGGATACTATACATCGGGACACGCGCGACCAACCTAACCTTCAAACCAGCGGCCTCCTCAAGCCGACACAAAGAATCGGGGGAGAAGACATGGTGGTGCATGGCACGATTGGCCGGATTGTTCCTGCAGCGTTCCTCGAAATCGTGTCGGCTTCCTGCCCCACGATCCATCCGGAGGTCATGGAGAGAGATCACCTCCTCCAGATGTCCAAGGTCATGCTCATCCACATTGCGTTCGTAGTCGCTCGACATGTGGGCGAGGGGGGTGACCGGCCGAGAGTGATCGAACATCCGTGCCCCCTCGGGAACGATGATAACAAGAACGCCAGATGGGCCTAGATGCTGCATCCAGTCCTTGATGGCCCTTACTGGGTTGGCCAGATGCTCAAGGACATGGCTGCTCATTATCACGTCATAGGTTTTCTCGGGGACTGACGTCCCCGAACCAGCGTCAGAAAAATA
>JAKAYL010000072.1 GCA_021809545.1 Thermoplasmata archaeon | reverse complement strand
GGCAGCCCGAGATCCATCCTATCGCATAGACCATCACGAGAAGGGTGATCCCAAACGTGAACGCGATTCCCTCGAATCCGATGTATTTACCAGCAATCACCGCACTCGCGCATCCCATGAAGACCAGGGCAAAGGTCCCCAGGAACTCCGCATAGTACTTTCGCATCGTTCCGCCTGTTTTTGACGTATCTGTCATGTTCCGAATAATGGCTCCGTTTTCGGAAAGTCCCAGAGCATATCACCTTTAGGGTTTGCAGGACTCCCATGTCGCCCATGGCGAGAGTTGCTCGAAAGGGGGTCAAAAGGTTTTTAGCCTGTTATGTTATGCCTTGGTAGCATATGAGGTGGTGTAGCTCACCGGTCTTCGGGTGTGGGCTACCTCTTTTTCTCCTCGTAATCGGTATTGCTGGAGTAGCTATTTTTGCACCAGCCTTGGTGCGCTCTGAGACAACCACGACCACTGCGTCCGTTCCCGTCCAACCGATCAGCAATGGGATGCAGACCGCGTCGGCCTCCGCCGGAAACAGTTCGGGAGGAACCTCGTGCGCGTCCGCTCCGCTTTCCGGGAACTATCCTCAACTCGTCCCCTCCATTTGTGTTTCTCCCAACGTTCTTTGCAAACCCGGGGCGAACGCCTGTGGATCTGGGACTCCATCCACGGCCAGAGTCCACCTCTGGGTGAATGCTACCGGGAACTCGGTCGTGCACCCGCCGTACGTGCAAGTTGTCTTCGTGGTCGAGACCACACTCTATGACGGGGTCTATGACCCCAGCGCCGGAGACACCGGTCCCTTCGGCAACCCCAATCCCTGCGGAGGGCCGTGCTTTGAATCGAACGGCGTCCCCTACTTCGTCTCGAATGCCGGTCAGATCGCGTCGGATATCACCATGAAGAATACCGGCACGACCTCTTCGCCCGCTGTCACCTTCGCGATGGTGGACTACTTCTCCAACACCGGACAAGACCACGATGACGGTGATGGCTCGGAGTACAATGTCGACGTTTCCAGTTTCCAGCCCGCCGCCCAGTTCGGGACCACGGTTGGGAACATGGCCACGACCGGCTCGCTGTTCGGTTACAACTGGAACCCCTTTTCCTACGTCTACGGAGACTCGGACTTCTCCGACAACTTCCTCTCCTCCTCGATGATCACCGCCCTGTACGGAGCCCTCCAGGGTTCGGGCATGAACTGGGTGAACAACGCTAGCACCTACCACGTCATCGTCTGGATCGGGTCCACTCTCCCCCGCGACGCCGCCTTCCAGGGAAACTGGGGCCCCACCTACAATGACTACGGTGGTGGCCTCACTGCAACCTGTGAGCCCTCCTACACCTATCCACAATCGGGGATCACTTCCCCCAACTGTGAGACGCTCGGAGCCATCGCAGCCCTTGCCCAGCAGGAACACGTCATCATCGACACGATCGACCTCCCGGATGGCATGACCGAACTCCACTCGGGAGACTACTCCTCAACTGGCGCTGCTGCCCAGAACGACGTTAAGCAGATCCTGAATGCGGGTTGTTATCTAGCGGAGCAGACCGGAGGAGATTGGGAGGGCCCTTCACCTTCTTCCACGGGCATCGGCTACACCTGTCCTGCGGCCACGACCGGGACTACTTTTGGCAACCTAACAGATACCAATCGAGGCGCTGGTTGGAGTTGGGGTAGTAATCCTGCGTTAGGTTGGGCCCTGACCAATATTCATTTCCCCAGCTTCGCCTCGAACATCACAGCCTACGGAACCCGGCACGACACCTTCCAGTTCATTCCAACTACGGGATTCCAGCCGGGCCCGGGTGGCGTCAGCTTCTATTGCGTCCACAACGGAACGGTCATCACGGCCATGTGCCAGAGCGCCCCGCAGTATACCGTGGGCACCGGATTGGGCTGGGGCTGGCCGTACAACACAATGTACCTCCGAGACGTCTGGAGCGCCACGTTCAATGTTTCCGTCACCACCGCGTTCCCCACCACCGCGCTCAACCAACTCATCCCCATCGACCTCTGCAACAAATTCACAGGTTGCGCCGGGGGAACCGCGACCTATTCCGATGTCATCTACACCAATTATATGGACGCGACCCCCGGGGTGAATCAGTCATTCCCACCTGCGTTTGTGAAAGTGATCGCCCCCAACCTCATCAACCCGCCTCCTCCACCTCCACCACCTCCGCCACCGCCTCCTCCACCTCCACCCCCAATGCCGGTCCTGAATCCACTGGGGGTAGGGAACCCGGTGGGTGTGAATGTGCCGGTAGGCAATTCCGTGAGCCAGCCCGTGGTCACCAGCGTCTCACAACCGACGCTCGTTGGTCAGATCGTAGCGACGCCAGCAGCCCAGGGAATCATCTCCGCAGGATTCGTAGGGGTCTTCTCCGCCATCGGAGTGGCCTCAAAGGTTCAGCAAAAGAAGATGGTTGCGATGAGGACAGCTCAAAGGACGGGACCCGTCAAGAAGCCGGGAGCCGGGGAGACCACCTCCATCGGCGCCATGGAATAGGAAGGCGCGAAAGCCATCCATTCCTTAGCGCTTAGGGCCGTATTCCCGAGGACTTCGCTACGTCGCTAACGGCACCGAGCCACCCAGTGAACGCGGACGAGCTCCGTCAGCTGGACTTTGCGTGGCTCTGGAAGGGCCGGGGCAAGACCACAGAAGTAGAGGGGAGGATCCTCTTGGAACTCCTCGATAAGGTGGACAGGGCCCGAGTCCTGGAACTGGGTGCGGGAAACGGAAGGCTAACCCCCTTCCTTCGGAAAGGGGCCGAGACCTATCTGGGGGCGGACGCGGTCCCGGAGTTCCTGCAAGAGCTGGCGCAAGGACAGGCCCCTTTCTCCCCAGGCTCGCTCTTCGCTGCCAATGCCTACCATCTTCCCCTGCCAGACAAGTCCATCTCGGTGTGCGTCCTCGTGAGGGTGTTCAATTTCTTGGACGAGCCCTCCCGCGCGATGGCCGAGATCCGACGTGTGCTCGTCCCGGGAGGAACTCTGATCCTCGGTGTCCAGGTCCGTCCCTCGGTGGCGACGCTGGTAGATGATCTGAAAGCGTTTCTAGAGAATCTCCCCTCCCGCGAGCCTCTCACTTTGGGAGGCGGGGAACGCGTCCAGGTGCGCATGACCAACGTGCCCGCCTGGCAGTACCGAACCAGAGAACTGCTCAAGATCCTCTCGCACGAGGGGTTCGCACTGAGGGAGGTGCGAGCGTCCGGACTCGAGGATTACATTGTCTTGCGCCGCCTTCCCGGGCGATTCTTCCTTCGTCTCTCGGCCCTTGGCCAGCCCCTGTCGCTCTTCCCTACCCTCTTTCTCCTGCTTCAGAGCGGGAAAGGGGAAGTCCCCTTCCGATGGGACACGCCCCTAAAGTTCGTTTGCCCTGCGTGCCGCTCTGCCTTAACCCGTCCTCCGCCCGACCTGCCGGAACTCCGCTGTGCCAAGTGCGGTTACCGAGCCGTGATCACGAAAGATATCCCCGACCTTCGATGGGTCGTGGTGGAGAACCGCTCAGGGAAGGATCGTCAGGCATCTCCCTCAACAACTTGACCGGACCGACTGGCGGCACAGCCCAGACCAAAGCCGCCGTCCCCTTCCTCCAGGTCAGCGTGGTGGAGACACCATCCCTGGCTCGCGCTAAGCAGGACCGCACAAGACAGGCGAAACTGACCTGGAACGCCCTCTTGGAGAGGGAGAGAGGCTTTAGGCCGGCAGGGCCTAGGTCTCTCTGATACGGTTGGCCGAGGACCATGGGGCGGAGATTGAAACTCTATTCCGAGAGACTTTTCCTTAAGTGGCTTGTTTCCAACCACGGGATCTGTCTTGGGATCGATACAAAGCGTGCCTCCTTCCTCTTCCTCCTGTCCCGGCAGGGGCTCATCCTGAAACGGCGGCCCGTAGGGGACAAGGTGGTCGAGAACCTCGACTACGAGATTCCGCGTATCGTGGACGCCTTAGGGTACTCGACGCATCGTCAGTAGGAAGTGGTCTCCCAGATAATTGAAGGGCCAGGTCTTCCCCAGGGCCTTGTCCCACCGGCGGAGGGTCATCTCTCGGCGTTGGAACTTGTCCAGGTACTTCACGAGGTCCGACGGAGGGAGCAGGAAGGGTACGCCCTCGACCCGTTCGACGCGGAAATAGGGACGAAAGAGACTCCCAAGATAGGGGGCCGAGTAGGCGAAAACGTCGATGCAGAAGCGGGAGCTCCCCACGGGTACGGATGAACCGATCCGGCCCAGGACCCTGCCCCACTTGCCCCGGAGACCGTACCCCAGCATCTCGAACAGACACCACCGGTTGTACGCCCCGGCCACGAACGGACCCGACGGCCGGAGGAGGGTGTGAAGCGCCGGCGGCAGGCTGCGGATCCCGGGTTCGGAGTTGAGGGCGCCGTAGGTCGAGTACCCTGCGTCGAACGAGCCCGGGCCGAAGGTTGAGATCAGATGAGACAGGTCGCGGGCGGGAAGGTTCACGGTCCGGAGACGCTCCGAGAGCCCCCGCTCCTTCGCCTTCTGTGAGATGACCTCCAGCATCTTGGGAGAGATGTCCACCGCCACGACCTCTTTGCCTTCCTCGAGGAGGGAGAGGGTCTCGGCTCCCGAACCGCAACCGATCTCCACGATGTGGTGGGCCGGTGCGAAGACCTTGCGCAGGAGCTCGAGGGACCGGTCCCGCAGGAGCGTATTGATCTTGTTGCCGAAGATGTGATGATCGTACACATAGGCGACGTTGTCGAACTCCGAACGCAACCACTCGTAGTAGCGGCTGTTTCCTTCCGAGGGGTCCGGGGTCTTCTGGCCGAGATGGACGGTGAGGACACGGTAGGGGGAGCCGTACCATTCCTGGAACCTAGGTCCCCCATACTTCGAGAGGAACAGGGAGAGTATACGGGTCTTCTGCGCTTCTTCCGTGACCAGTTCCGTGGCGCCCGTGACCTGTTCCCCTTCCACGATCAGAAGAGCTCTCCCGGCCCGGAGAATGGGGACGGGCCAAAGTGCGGTCTTCTCCCGGGCGATGAGGTGGACCTCATTCCCCTCCCGCACATAGCCAAGGGGTACTTCGTGGCCCTCGGTCACCCGGAGTTTAAGGGAGGTCTCGGGCACGGTTCCCCTACGGGCACTCCGGAGCGTGGAAGGCTCAGCCGTACCCGTTGGGTCCGCCTTCGCCGCCTTCGTGTTCGTTCCAGTAGTAGTAGCCGCGTCCTTGGCGCTGGGATTCCGTCTGGTCCTGTTGAGCGCCCCGTTGATAGGAGCCGTACTTCTCCTTGATCTGGTCTTCGATGGGGCGGGCCCGCTGGATGGCCTCCCGAACCTGGGCGGCGTCGATCCTGTCGACGTGTTGGACAGTGGCGATGTCCCCCGCCATCCGCAAAAGGCCCCCCATCTCTCTCAGGCGCAGAGTAAGGGCATGACGGGCCCCGTCGATCCGCTCGGCCCTCCGGCGGGCTTCGGCCACGAACTCCACTAGGGCGGCCTGGGTGGCGGGAGGGATGCGCCCGTCGGAGGAGATCTCCTGGGCACAGAACTGGGCGAGCTTGAAGCGGTTCTTCTCGTTGTCCGGCATCGTAGTGTCAAGGAGCACCTCGTACCCCGCCCCCAGGATCCGGGAACGGAGGGGGGCGAGCAGGCTGGGAAGGTCATTGATATTGCAGGCGGCCACCAGGATGAAATCGCACGGCACGCTCTCCACTCTCACGGAGGCACCCGCGCTCTGAGGGTTCCTCCCCGAGATGGGGAACCGCCGTTCCTGCATGGCGGTCAGGATGTAGCGCTGGAGGTGTCCCAAGTGGCTGATCTCATCGATGAAGAGGACCCCTTCGTGGGCCTCGTGAATGGCTCCGGGAATGACCCGGTCGTACGGCAGGGAGCCGAGCTGCGGATGTCCCCCGTAGGGATCGTGCCGGACGTCCCCCAGTAGCTCGGTCTCGCTCGAGCCCGTGGCCATGACGAAAGGGATGCGGTCCAAACGGACCAGGACCTTGCGAGGGCTCTCCTTCTGTTTCTTCCGGCGGTTCTCCATAGCCCGCTGGTCGAGCAGCTTGACCATTTCCCCGGCCCGTTCGTAGGCCACGACCTCTTCGACACCGTTGCGGACCCGGGTGGTCCGCACCGTAGAGTTCGGCCCCTCGCTCGCGGAGACGGTCATCTCGAGGATACCGCCGACCAGGTCCTGGAACGGATTCCCCGAGGCTTTCCCGCCCCCGGCCGCGGCCAGCTGTTTCATCGTGCTGCAGCTCGGGCAGTAGCGTTCGGAGGGAGGGGAGTAGAATCCGCACTTCGCACATCGGTAGCCAAGGCGTTCGGCGACATTGGGAGGGACCTTTTCGGGAGAAAGGAGCTCGCCTTCGAGGAAGCTCGCCGACTCCCGCTCCTTCAGGACCTCCGTTCGGGTCACGACCTCTACCGTGGGCCGCTCGGGCAACTCCGGATTGTGCACCACGCGGATCTCCTGGGTGGGGAGATCCAAGTGAAGGGCGAGGGCCTGGGCGGTCATGGACTTGCCGATCCCCGGGGGTCCGACCAGAAGGAGGTGCCGCCGTTGGAAGGCGGCCACGCGGGCCAGCTCCACCGCTCGGTCCTGCCCGATGATCCGGTTGAGGGGA
>JAKAYL010000071.1 GCA_021809545.1 Thermoplasmata archaeon | reverse complement strand
GTCCGTCCTTGTTCTAGGCACCGTGAAGTCTCCTGTCCCCGCTCCCAGTGCCCCTCGAGGCTCCCCCAGGGCCTCTCTCGGCCGGGCGACCTGGCTTGTCCTCCTCCTCGCCGTGGCTCTCCTCCTCGGGCCGGTCATTTCTCTCGCCACCGGGCAGACCTCGGGAGCGCCGGTGACGGTCTCGCTGGTCCTCTCCCCGCCCGGGGGAGGCACGGTCACGGTCAACGGGGTCACCTACACCGCCAGCCAGGGGATCTCGCTCCGCACCGGCAACTATAACTTGTCCGAATCACCTTCGCCGGGATACGTCTTTGCGGGATGGGGAAGCTCCGGAGGAGCCTCCGTCTCGAACGGGAGCCTGGTGGTCACTGCGGCCGGAAATCTCTATGCCAACTTCACGACCTACTCCTCGGTGACCTTCGGTGTCTTTCCCTCCCTCTGCGGCCCGGTGAGCTTCAACGGGACGCTCTGGTCGAACGGCTCGCGGGGAACGTTCCCTTCCCCGGTCACCTACGTCGCGAGCGTGTCCGCCTGCCCAGGGTACACGTTCCAGGGATGGAATGCGACCCCGGCCGCGAACCTCTCCCTCACAAGTCCCTCCAACCTGACCACCCCCGCTGCTCTCGGGGGAAATGCCACCCTTACCGCTTCCTTCCTCCCCAACAGTGACCTGGTACGGATCGTGATCCTCCCGGGTCAGGACGGCGGGGTCAAGATCGACAAGACCCTCTACGGGAACGGTTCCACCGCGACCCTCCTTTCGGGGACCCACCTGGTGAGCCCCGTGGCCAATCCCTGGGGTCTCTTCTCGGGCTGGAATGCCTCGGGGAATCTCAGCCTCGGAGGCACGTCCTTCACCCCCACGCTCACCGTTTGGGGCAACGGAACCCTCACCGTGCGTTTCCTCTTCGCTCCGGCCCTGACGATCCAGGTGTCGCCCCCGACGGGAGGAACCGTGCTCCTCAACGGCACTTCCTACGGCAACGGGAGCGTGGTTCACCTCCCGGTCTCGGGAAGTCCCTATCCGCTGCTGGCCCAGCCCTCGGGGAGCTCGTGGTTCTCCGGGTGGAGCGGTACGAACGTTTCCTTCCAGAATGCCCTCGTCTACCAGACAAACCTCTCGATCCTCGGGAACGGGACCCTGACGCTCGAAGTCGTGCCCCGGCCCGTCTTCTCGGTCCAGATCCAGACCAACCCCTCCGCCTGCGGCACCGTGACCCTCAATGGCACCACGTACCGGGGAGGGAGTCTTCTCAGCCTTCCCGGATCGACCGGGGGCTACCCTCTCTCGGCGACCCCCTGCTCCGGGTACGTCCTCCAGGGGATCGGGACGACCGCCCTTCTCGGCTACTCGAACACGACCGGGCTCGTCTCGGTGATGGGGAACGGGACGATCTGGGCGAACTTCACCTCCCCGACGGACCTCATGATGCTCTCGGTTTCGGTGAGCCCGGCCGCCTGCGGTCCGATCCACCTCGCGAACGGTACGATCGCCTCCGGGGGGGTCACGACCCTCCGCATGGGAAGCTATCCTCTTCTCGCTCCACTCTGCCCCGGTTTCGCCTTCGCAGGCTGGGGGGTGAAGGGAGCCGGCCTCAGCGTGAGCCCGTCCAGCTCGGTCAACGCCACCCTGAACCTCTCCGGGAACGGGACGCTCTTCGCCAACTACAGCCGGGTCAGCAGCGCCAAGTTCACGGTGACGGTCACGTCCCAGCCCACCTCCTGCGGTCCCGTGTCGGTGAACGGCACCCTCGTGGGCAACGGGAATCACACCGTGCTGACCAGCGGACCGTACGCGATATCCGCCGCAGCCTGTCCCTCCTACCAGTTCCTGGGATGGAGCCTCTCGGGTTCGGGTCTTTCGGTGGTCAACGCCACCGCTCCGAACACGACGCTCGACCTGGGGGGCAATGGGACCGTGACGGCGATCTACGCCACCGTCGGAACTTCCCCCTTCACGGTCGATCTCTCCCTATTCCCCTCCGCCTGCTCCAACCTCTCCCTGAACGGCACCTCGTACGGGAACGGGGCCAAGGTCTCCCTGCGGGCGGGGGTCTATTCCCTGCAGGTCCCCGGCTGCTCCGGGCATGAGCGCCCGTACACCGTGGTCTCCCCCCCGCTGGCCCTCCTCTCGCCCGGGAACCTCCTGGCGGTCGCTGGGAACGGGACCGTGAGCGTGGTCTACCCCGCCCCGCTCTCCGCCGGCCTCTCCGGGGACGCGTCCGGGGCCGTCGGGAGCTCCCTCTCCGTCCAGCTCACGATCTCCGGTGGGCTCGCCCCCTACTCGATCTATTGGATCTTCGGCGACGGGCAGCACATGAGCTTGGTGGAGAACTCGACGAATCTCACCGTTCTGCACACCTACGACAGCTCGGGCCAGTTCACGGTCGTGGTCTACGTCACCGACCTGGACGGAGTCTCGTCGATCGTCTCCTGGAACCTGACCGTCGGGCAGACGCACACAGCGGCTCCCCCGCTCTGGCAACAGACCGAGTTCCGTCTCCTCCTGTCGGCGCTCGTGGTGGCGCTCATCCTCGTGGCGGTCGCCCTCATCCTGACCCGGCGAAAGCGTCCTCCCCAGGAGGAAGCTCCCGCGAAGGAGGAAGAGGAAGACGCAGGAAGCACCTCGACGGACACTGCGAAGGAATCGACCTCCGAGGAGCCCGGGAACGCGGACAAGTCTCCCCCGGAGACAGAGAAGCCCGACGCCGAAACCTCGAGCTCCCCGGCCGAAGAAGAGCCGGCTTCGACGCCCACGGACACTCCTGCCTCGCCGCTCGAGTCGAAGCCCGACGACACCTCCGAGGAGACTCCTGAGGAGAAGCCAGCTCCGGAGCCGGCCGATGGCGAGGCCCCATCCCCCTCCGCGTCCGAAGAACCGACCGACACTGGAAATCAAGACAACGAGCCGTGACGGGCGTGCGGGCCCTGCGCCCGCGCCCTCCGCCGTGGATCGCCGGGCGCAAGGCATCATTAAGAACCTCCGAGGGTAAGGTAGGGACATGAGCGCCCTCGCCGGAAACATCGGAGGAGCCCTCCTCCTCTCGTTCCTCATCACGGTCCTCGAACTGACCGAGGTCGTGGCCATCGTCTACGCCCTGGGAGCGGGCCGGAAGTCGCTCCGCCACGGGGCCCTGGGCTCCGCTTCGGGGGTGGCGGTCGTGGGAGCCGCGGGCCTCGTGGTCGGTGTCGGGCTCTCGCGGATCCCGGTGGACTACACGCTCATCGCCGGTGCGGTCCTCCTCTACGCGTTCGGCTTCTTCCTCCTCCGTTCCACCGTCAAGACCTACTTCAAGGAGGCCAAGAAGGCCCGCGGGATCGTGGATTCCGGAAGCGGGCACGAGGAGGGCGAGAACCTCAGCGACCACGCCCTCTTCGCCGCCGCCTTCTCCGTCGGGGCCGTCGAGACCACGGAGGCCGTGATCGTGCTCGTCGCCGTGGCGGCGGGAGGCTACGGCTGGGAGGCGCTCGTGGGATTCGCCGCGGGAGCGATCCTTCTCCTTTCGCTCGGGATCGCCCTGCACGAGAGGATCCGCCGGATCAAGGTCCCTCCCCTCAAGTGGATCGCAACGAGCCTGCTCTTCACCTTCGCGGTCTTCTGGACGCTGGAGTCCCTGGTCAGCGCGGGGAAGCTGTCCTGGCCGTCCCTCGGGGGCCTTCCGCCCGACATCCTCATCCTGCCGATCTTCGTGGTGGCCCTAGGGTGTGTGAAGGCGGCCGTGACCTATCGGGTGAACGCCAAGCTCGCGGTCCTGCCCCAAAAGTCCTGAACAGGGAAGAGAGCGAAGGACCGGTGTCCTATAGGGGCGCCTGGAAATCCTCGATGGTAGGGGTGAACGCCTGGCCGGCTTCGAGCTTCTTCTGCTCGCGGAGGAGTTCCCGGGCGAGGAGCCAGTAGATGGTGGCAAGGGAGGCACGCCCCTTGTTGTTCGTCGGGATCACGAGGTCCACGTTCCGCGTGTCGTTGTTGACATCGCAGAGGCCGACGACCGGGATGCCGATGGAGACGGCCTCCGTCAGGGCCTGCTGGTCCGTCGCCGGGTCAGCGACGACAAGGACCTTCGGCTCGACGTAGCCGGGGAGATTGGGATTGGTGAGGCTGCCCGGGACCATCCGCTCGGAGGTCGCGGAGACCCCCGTGACGCTGGCGAACATCCGGACGGGCTTCTGCCCGTACTGGCGCTGGGAAACGGCCAGGATCCGCTCGGGGGGGAATCGGGAAAGGAACTTGGCGGCGACCCGGATCCTCCGGTCGGTCTCTCGGAGGTCGAGGACGTAGAGCCCGTCGTGGCGGATGCGCTCGATGAACTTGCGCATGCTGGCCGATTTCTGCTGGGTCCCGATCTCGACCCCGTTCGAAGTGTACACGTCGTAGGGAACGAGGAGGTCGGCCTCATCGGCTTGCGAATGCTGTTCCCCTTGGGGAACCTCTTCCATGCTCATGGGAACGCACCCCCGCCGATGCGCAACAGTTCATTAAGTTTCGCCACCCTCTCCCCGCCCAGTACCCCGCACTTGATGCCCGCACTGCCGAAGCCCGTGGCGAGGTGGGCGAGCCAGTTGTCGGTGGTCTCCCCCGAGCGGTGGGAGGCGATGGTCGACCAGCCGGCGGCCCGGGCCAGACGGACCGCCTCGAGGGTGTCGGAGAGGGTCCCCACCTGGTTCACCTTCAGGAGGATCGAGTTCGAGGCGCGTTCCCGGATCCCCCGCTTCAGCCGCTCCGGCGAGGTGGTGTACAGGTCATCCCCCACGATGTGGGGGGCCTTCCGGCCGGAGAACATGCCCGTCAGCTCCGCGAAGCCCTGGAAGTCCTCTTCCTCCAGGGGATCCTCCACGTAGGCGAGGTCGAACTTCTCGATGAGGTCGGCCACGTAGCGGACCTGTTCGGAGGGGGTGAGCCTCCGTTTCTGGTACTGATAATGTCCCTCCCGGAAGAGCTCGCTCGCGGCCAGGTCGAGCCCCGGACGGACCGATGTCCCGGGGAACTTGCCGCTGTCCTGCACCTTGTGGCAAGCTTCGGCCAGGATGGAAAGGGCGGTGTCGTCGTCGGTAGGGGCGACCCAGCCCCCCTCGTCCCCCCGACCGAGGGCAGTGGACGGGAAGCGGCGCCGAAGCTCCTGGCCGATCTCCCGGTGGACCATCACGGCGGCTTCCACCACGGACCGGGGCTCGGGAGCCTGCACGAAAGCGATGAACTCCTGGATGCTGGGTCCTCCCACCGCGTGGACCCCTCCGTTGATGACGTTCCCTACGAGGGCGGGGGGGGCTCCCCGGGGCGTCCCCAGCTCGAGGGCGACCTGTTCCCAGAGCTCTCTTCGAGAGGCGGCGGCGGAGGCCCGGGCATAGGCCAGGGAGAGCGCGGTGGCGAAGTTCCCCCCGAGGAAGGAGAAGTTCGGGGTCCCGTCCCTTTCCTTGAGCACGCGGTCAAAAGCGGACTGGTCCCCCAGAGGAAGTCCGGTCAGGTGCGGAAGGACCCGGGCGTGAGCGTTCTCCAATCCCCGTTCGACCGAGCCTTCGGGGAAGGCGGTGACCTCGTGGGCCCCGGTGGAAGCACCGCTGGGACAGGAGGCGTGGAAGGGGTGTCCGCCGGAGACGAAGATCGTCGCCTCCACGGTCCCGTTCCCCCGACTGTCGTAGATCTTTCGGAGGCCGACCTTTTCGATCGAACCCGGCTTAGGCTGAGAGGTTCCAACGGCGCTCATCACTGAGGGGCCAGGAGGGCGGGGCTAAAATGCTGACGCCCCCGGGGCCCAGGGGTACTTGGCCCCGCTCAGTTCTTCTTGGTCAGGAGGACCGAGATGCCGACGAAGATGAAGCCGATACCCACGATGATGAACCCGCCCTCGTACGCACTGTAGGAGGTGGCGGCCAGTCCCGCACCGCTGACGATGAATCCGATACCGGCGAGGACCCATCCGAGCATCCCAAGGATCGATCCGAGGAAGCCGAGGGCGAGGGCGGGGTGCTGGTAGTAGGGCGGAGGTGCCTGCTGAGGGGGAGGTGCATAGTACGGTTGCTGCTGCTGCGGCGGGGGCATTTGCTGGGGAGGTGGCGTCTGGGCCGGGGGGTTTCCGCTGGGCGCTGGTGCTCCGCTCATAAACGCCGGGTGGATTAGAGTATAGTATATAAGGTTGGTTTAATCCTCCGGTGGCACCGGATTTTCGGTTTCTACCCCCGTACGAGGAGGTTGCGGTTCAATATCCTTCGGGAAGGTCCGGTCCTCTTCGGCATCGGGTGTTCCAATCCATGTTGAAGAAGGCGTTCGGGCCCGAGGCCCGGATCGCCCGGTAGCCCAGTTCGAGGGCCGCGAGGATGAAGGCGCCGTTCGACAGATACCCCTCCGGCACTCCGTGTTGTTCGCACCCTCTCTCGGCCAGGTGCTTCAACGCGTAGGAATCCTTCGTGCGATTGAATTCCTCCGTGGGCCAGGTGTGGAGCCAGATCCAGGCCATCGCCAACTCCACTTGGTATCTGGGGGGTGGTTCTCCCCGGTTGGCGCCCACCCCTTCCAGATAGACCTCGTCGGGGCGGACCTCTGACGGGACCAGCGATGTCATCCCACCCCTCGAAGGTCGTCCGGCAAGATAAGTCTGTTCCATTCTTGG
>JAKAYL010000021.1 GCA_021809545.1 Thermoplasmata archaeon | reverse complement strand
TGGACCGGGGTGCCAACCTCACCACGATCGATCCCGACTACCAGCGATTCATCACCTGGCAGTTCCTCCGGCTCCAGCGGCTGGGGAGGCTCGTCCAGAAGCCCTACTATTCTCCTTACTGCCCCCGGTCGGGTCCCGTGAGCGTCGACCCTTCCGAGACCGATCTCTCCTCGGGAGGAAATGCCGAGATGATCACCTACAAGCTCGTGCCCTTCCGGCTCGACGACGGAAGAATACTGCTGGCAGCCACCCTTCGGCCGGAAACGGTCTACGGTGCCACGAACGTTTGGCTCCCCGAGTCGGGCCCGTTGCGAGAGTGGAAGTGGAATGGCGGGACGTACCTTGCGACACCCGCGGGGGTCGCGAAGCTCCTCGAGCAGACCGGAGGCGAAGCCGGCGGCGATGTGGCTCCCTCGGCCCTTGCGGAGCAACGGGTCCTGGCGCCGCTGACCGGAGACGCACTGCCCCTCATCCTCAGTCCCATCGTGGACCCGTCGATCGGGACCGGTGTGGTGATGAGTGTGCCGGCCCACGCCCCCGCAGATTGGGTCGCGCTTTCCACTCTCCCTCCTGATACGCGGGCGAAGATCCTGCCCAAAGTCAAGGAGATCCTGGCCCTCTCCCCTTCCGCCTTCGGCGGAGCCGACGCCCAGCTCCTCGCCGGTCCGGGATTCCCGGCCGAACGTGTCGCCCGGAACCTCGGGGCGCATACGCTCTCCGACAAGGACGCGCTCGCGGAGGCGACGGCCCGGCTCTACCGGCTCGAACTCAAGGGGGGGACCATGTCGTTCGGTCCCCATGCGGGAGAAGGCGTCGCCGAGGCCCGGGACCGCATTGCCACGGAGATGTTCCCCCCCGGGGCCCTGGAGCTCCGGGAATTCTCCGAGAGGGTGGTGTGCCGTTGTGGAGAGGAGGTCGTGATCCGCCGGGTCCCCGACCAGTGGTTCCTGAGCTACGGTTCGCAGGATTGGAAACGTCTCGTGCTCGACAACGCCCGAGAGATGTCCCTTTGTCCGGAAGAGTACCGGACCGAGCTCCCCGGGATCCTCGATTGGTATGAGGACCGGCCCGCCGTACGGAAGGGTAAGTGGCTCGGGACCCCGTTCCCGCTCGATCCGTCCTGGGTCATCGAACCCATCGCCGATTCCACTTTCTACCCCGCCTACTACATCGTGCGGAGGTTCGTGTCCAACGGACGACTGAGGGTCGAGGACCTGGTTCCCGAGTTCTTCGACTACGTGTTCCTCGGAGAAGGATCAGGAGGAACGACCGTGGACCGGGCGACCCTCGAGCAGGTGCGGCGGGAATTCCGGTACTGGTATCCTCTGGACCTCAATCTTGGAGGCAAAGAGCACAAGCGCGTCCACTTCCCCGTCTTCCTCTACAACCACGCCGCGCTGCTCCCCCCCGAGCTCCAGCCGCGGGGGATCTTCATCAACTGGTGGTTGACCAGCTACGCCGGGGGGAAGATCTCCAAGAAGGATCAGAAGGGGGGCGCATTGCCGACCCCCGACGAGGCGCTTGCTTCGTGGGGAGCGGACAGCCTGCGCTTGTTCTTCACCCTCGGAGCTTCTCCCTCCCAGGACATCAAGTGGGACCTCGATCAGTGCCGGACTGCCCGGGAACGTCTCAACGACATCCTCCGGATGACGAGCGAGATGGGCGCCGTCCCTTCGCCCGGGGCAACACCCTCCCCCCTCACCGCTCCCATCGATCGGTGGTTTTCCACCCGTCTGGCCGGCCTCATCGAGCGGGTGAGATCCTCCATGGAGCACTACGATCTCCGAACGGCGGCCCAGGAGATCTACGTCACCTTACCGGCCACCTATCGGAGGTACCGGGCCCGGGGGGGATCCAACCCAGGACTGCTCCGGAAGGCCGCCGAGGCCTGGGTCCGGCTCCTGGCCTTCATCACACCGCACACGGCGGAGGAGGTCCACCGGGCGCTTTCTCCGGACGCGAGCCTCGCAGCAACGCTCCCCCTCCCGACGGCTGAGGAGTTCGAACAGGACCCCGGGTCTCTCCTTCTGGAGGAGCTGGTGAGCCGTGTGGAAGACGACGTGGCCGCCCTCCTGAAGGTCTGGAACGGGACTCCCTCCCGTATCACGCTCTTCGTGGCAGCCCCTTGGAAGCACCGGGCCGAGGCGCTCGTCCGCGCCTCCCTCGTCCAGGGAAGGGTCGATCTGAAACTCCTCATGCAGCGGGCGCGAGAGGAGCCCGAGCTCAAGGCGCACCTCGGGGACCTCCCGAAGTACGCGGCCGGCGCCGGGCGGGGGGAAGGCCCCGAAACCTCGGTCCCCCCTTCCGGGGAGCTCGAGCAAAAGGTATTGGAAGGGGCTACCGGATTCTTTTCCGATCGCTTCCACGTGTCCGAGGTGCGAGTCTACGCCGAGGAGACGGCAGATCCGTCCGTTGATCCCCAAAACCGCCGGGGACGGGCACGGCCGGGAAGGCCGGCCCTCGTCCTAGAGTGAGGGAGTGGCGTCTCCGCTCCTAACGGAGTCGCGCCCTACTCGCCTTCCATCAGGAGGATCTCGTTACCGTCGGGATCCCGCACCATGGCGTCCCAGACGCCCCAGGGCTGTTTCGTGGGTTCGTGCACGAACTCGACCCCTCGTGTCTTCAGCTCGGAGCAGCGCTTCTTCAGGTCTCCGTCAACGAGTATGAGGATCCCGGTGTTCCCGGGTTCGAGGACCATGTCCCCTTCCCCCGAGGCTTGGCAAAGGTGGAGGGCGCCTCCCTTGCCTTTCTTCCCGACCGTGACCCAATGGTCCATCTCCGTCAAGATAGTGAACCCGAGCTTATCGGTGTACCACTTCTTGGCCTTCTCCACGTCGGATACCATTACGGCAACGCTTCCTACCCACGGGGCTGTGTCATTCTTCTTTGCGGGCATCTTGCTCACCGTCGATCGGTACGTCGGAACGAGCTTATGAGAATGATGTTGGAACGGGGACCCTGGCTGACCCTCCCGAAGCGAGGTCGCTAGAGCTTCTTTCCCGTGTTCCGGGAGATGTGCTCGAGGAGCCGTTCGGCCTGTTCCTCGGACCACTTGGAGCCGGGAACCCGGGCGGTTTCGCCCCACGTCTTTGGGGCAGACTCCCCGAAGGTCTCGAAGTAATCCAGTCGCCAGGACTCCGGCAAAGGTTCCTCAGGGCTGGGAGCCGACTCCCCTGAGAGAAGGAGGGTGTCCTGGGCGAGCGTGCGGGCCACGCTGGCGGGGGTGTAGCCCCCGCCCCCCACCACGACGAGCCTTCCGTTGCAGAGTTCGTGGGAGAGCTCGTGGACCGTGGAGACGGCGGCGGCGTACGCCTCCCTCGTGTACTGGAGGTGGGCCAGGGGATCTCCGGCATGGGCATCCACTCCGCACTGCATGAGGATGACCTCGGGGCGGTAATCCCGGAGCAGCGGCGGGACGATCCTTTGGAAGAGCGGGATGAACGCCTCGTCGCCCACCGAGGGAGGAAGGGGAACGTTCACCTTGAGCCCTTTTCCGTCGTCGGCCCCCGCTTCGGTGACGGCCCCCGTGCCCGGGAACAGGGTCCTCCCGTCCTGATGAAAGTCAATGTCCAGCACTCCACCGTTCCCGTAGAAACCGTACATCACACCGTCCCCGTGGTGGGCATCGATGTCAAGGTAGGCGATCCGACGGAAACGCCCTTCCCGGAGCAGGACGGCCATCCCGACCGCCAGGTCATTGAAGACGCAGAAGCCGCTGGCGTACGAAGGACCCGCGTGGTGCAGCCCGCCCGCCAGGTTCACCGCGTGAGTCCCGGGCTCCTCCGCAACCTTCCGGAGCGCTTCCAACGTGCCTGCGGCTATCCGGCTGGAGGCCTCGAAGACCCCGGGGAAGCCGGGGGTGTCCCCGTGGTCGAGGAGGCCGGGGTTCTCGGCCTCGCTTTCCCGGTGGACCCGTTGGAGATAGCTGCGTTTATGGAAAGATTCGAGGGTCGCATCCGGAAGCGGATCGACCTTAGAGATTTGGTGGACGTCCGGCCGCCGGAAGTATCCGGAGGCCTCCAAGAGGGCAATGGCGGAGGCGCGGGATCTTTCCGTGAACGGGTGCCCGTCGCCAAAATTGTACTGGAGAAAGCGATCGTCCCAGACTACCTGGGTCCGGCATTGTCGAGACATCGAACGGATACTTCCTCAAAGGGAAAAAAGTCCGCGCGGGCACTTAGCCTTTGCACCGGCCATCGAACGCCGAGGGTCACTTGAAATTGAGGTACATCCGGGAAGGCACGGGGTGGGGGTTTACCTTGGTGTACTTGGCCCCGGCCTTGTTGGCATAGTCGTGGAGGATCTTCCCCTCGATCTCGAAGTAGATGAGTTGCCCGATCGGCATCCCCGCGTACACCCGGACGGGGATCTTCGCCGACATCTCAAGGGTCCAGTAGTTCGCATAGCCGACGTCCCCCTTCCCCGCGGTGGAGTGGATGTCGATGCCGAGGCGACCCACGCTCGATTTGCCCTCTAGGAAAGGGACGTGGCGGTGGGTTTCGGTGTACTCTTCCGTGACTCCGAGATAGAGGTCGTTGGGGAGGAGCACGAAACCCTCGGGCGGGATCTCGAACTCGTGCACGGGGTTGTCCTTCTTGGAGTCCAACTCCCCGTTGGAATACGTCGCAAGGTAGCGGCCCAGGTGGACATCGTAGGAGTTGGATCCGAGGCAATCCCGCTGGAAGGGCTTGATGACGATCGTTCCCTTCTCTATCTCTTCCAGTATCCGGGAGTCCGTCAGGATCATGGGGATCTCACTTGGGCCGAGGGTTGGCTCCCTCGTGGGGGATCGAGCGCTCGAGGTCGGCGAGCTCCCGTGGGGTGAGCCGGTGCATGAGGGCAAGGTCGGCCGCCTCCATGACGTCCGTGGGGTCCACCTCGCTGCGCCCCTCAAAGGCCGAGTTGGTCCGGGCCAGCTGCTCCATCAGCACGTCCAACCGGGCGCTCTGCTTGTCCAGAATGGTCATCCGGGCCACGAGGGCGAGGATCTTCGTTGAGATCGCCACCGACCCCACCTTCTCCCGGGCCGCTCCCACATTGGCCAGCGTCTCCTCGATCGAGGAACGGTACTTCTCGCGGAAGCCCGACGGGTCCTTGCGGAAGTCAGAGTTCCGGTGCATGATCTCGAGCCGTTCCTCCACCGTGTTGGGGCTGGCAACCTCGACGTGCAGGGTGTACCCGCTGATGAGGTGGTAGGCGTGCTCGTCCTCGTCCTTGAGGGTGCTCAGGAGCAACTGAGGCATCTCGGTGGAGCCCTGGCCCTCGATCCGCTTGTGCGAGGAGGGGAGCGAGAGGGCCGCGCACTGGAGATAGGTGTCGATGAGGTAGACGGCCATCTCCTTCCCGTAGTGGATGCGGCCGGTGAGATAGCGCTCCTCGTCGTTCCACGGCTTGAACTCGTCGTCCTTGCCGACAAGGTCCTTCTCCAGGGGAGCGAGCATCTCGGCGAAGGAGAGCAGTAGGGAAAACTTCCCGTTCCCTTCCCGCCCCCAGAGGACGACCCCGTTCACATTGGGGTTGATGGCATTGAGGAGCAGGGCCCGCTTGGATTTCTCCAGGCCGACGAAGGCCGGGAAGGGGAAGAGGGGGGTCTTCAGCATCCGCGAAAGACGGGAGTATCGGCCGCGCTTCAGGAGCCGGACCCGGAAGTCATCCTCGATCTTGTGCTTCTGGGTCTCGATCACCGCCGCTGTTTTCTCCTTGAGGTCCATCTCGGCCGTCGCCAGCTTCTGTCGGTGCTCGAGCTCGACGCGGGAGACCTCGGTGTCGAGCTTGTGGGTCATCTCGCTCTCCAACCGAGCCTTCTCCATCTCGATCTTGTGGAGGGCCGCCTGCTCAGAGGCGGTGGCCAGGTCTTTGGAGCGGTTCCGCAGGTCCTCCTCGAGCTTGGCCTGGGCCTCGGTCAGCTTCTGCCGGTACTCCAAGTCGAGCGTCCTCCGAAGCTCCGCCTCTCGGGAGCGCAGGTCGGCATCGAAGCGTTCCTTGAGGTCTTCCTCGCGCTTGCGGAGGCGGGTCTGGTACGTGTCTTCCAAATCCCGCTTGTCTCGGGCGAGTTCAGATTCCGCTCGCTTCCGGTACTCTTCCTCGAAGGCCTTCTTCTCGGCCGCGAAGTGGGCTTTCAGGTTCTGTTCCTGCCGGGAGAATTCGTCCGCGAATTCGCTCGAGAGCTGCTCACTGCGGGCCTCGATGTCCTCCTTGGACTTGTCTTTGAGTTCCCGCTCCCTCTTTTCCAGGAGCGCGGTGTGGGTCCGGCCGAGGTCGGCCACTTTAGATTCATGGTCCTTGCGCAGGTCGTTAAGCTCCCGTGTGTGCACATCCACGATCGCCTTGTGGTCCCGTTGAAGGTCGTTGATCTTGGTCTCGTAGCTCCGGCGGAGATCATCCGTCTCCCTCTGCTGCCGTTCCAGGGCCGACCGGGCCTGCTGGTCCTGCTGAGTCAGCCGGGCCTCGTAGCTCCGACGGAGCTCCTCGAGCTCCTTCTGGTGCCGGTCATCGAGATCCTTTTGCTTGCGAGCCAAGCCCTCATTGATCTTCTTCTGGACAAAGGCCATTTCGGCGTCGAAATCACTTGGAGTTGGTTCCGGATCTGCCACTTCCCACCACCACCGCAGGTCTGGGGGAATTCCGGGAGGGACTTAACCTCTTTCCCGGAGCCGACCGGGCGGACCCCCCGAGGATTAGATGTTTTCCGCGATGAGCCGCTTCAACCGCTCGCTGGAGAACTCGGTCTGTTCGAAGGGCTTCCGGCGCATGCGGTGGGGGAGCACCATCTCAGCAATCCGCAGGACATCGTCCGCATCGACCACGCTCTTGCCCTCGTAGGCGGCAAGGGCAACGGAGCCACGTTCGATCATGATGTCGGCCCGGTGCCCGTCCACCCCGAAGGAAGTCGTCACCTTCGGGATCGCTGCGAAGATCTTGGTCGGGAACTTCACGTGGGGGATCATCTCGCGGGCCTTCTTGATCCGGTCCCGCATGGCTTGCTGGTCGTTGTCGAAGCGGGCCCGGAAGGTCTGGGGATCGGACTCGAAGTCCATCCGCCGCTGGACGACCTCCATGCGTGCCTCCACTTGCTCGATGCCCGTGACGGAGACTTGGAGGGCGATCCGGTCGAGGAGCTGGGGGCGGAGCCCGCCCTCTTCCGGGTTCATGCTGCCCACCATCACGAAGCGGGCGGGGTAGCGGACCGAGACGCCTTCGCGTTCGACCGTAACGACCCCCATGGCGGCCGCGTCCAGCAGCACGTCCACGACGTAGTCGTCCAAGAGGTTGATCTCGTCCACGTAGAGGACCCCGCGGTTTGCCTCGGCGAGGACACCGGACTCGAAGGAGAAGATCCCCTCGGTCAGCACCTTGCTCACATCCAGCGTACCGACCACCCGGTCTTCCGTGGCGTTCAGCGGGAGGTCGACCACACGGAGGGGCCGGCTCTTGACGGGGAGGGACTCGGGTGGGGTCTCGTCGTACTTCTCGTGGCACTCCCAGCACCAGTAGTTCTGCTTGTCGGGCTCGCAGGAGAACCGGCAGCCGTCGATGACACGTATCTCGGGGGTTATCTCGGCGACTCCCCGGACCGTCACGGACTTCCCTGTTCCTTTCTGCCCGGTGATGAGGACCCCTCCGATGAGGGGGTCGATGACGTTCAGGATCAGGGCCAGCTTCATCTTCTCCTGCCCGATCACCGCGGTGAACGGGAAGAGGGACTCCTTCCGTCGCTCCCTCGCCTTGTCGACGAGGTTTCCTCCCTTCGGTTTCTTCGGGGCCTCGGGTTCCGGGGCGGGTTTGAGCACCGCTTCGACGGTCAACTTGTTCTCGATGCGGTTCTCCACCTCTACCTCCGCCACTTCGCCTCCGGTCTCGAGGACCGCTTTGAGGGGCATGGCCGAGCCTGCGGCCAGGACCGCCGGACCCGCTTCGGACTTGGATTTGACCCCCTCCACGAGAAGGGTGCCGCATACGGTACAACTGACCGCGTTCGGCTCCACGATGTTCCCGCAGTTCGCGCAGCGCACGTCCCCCTCGGCCAACTCCGCGCCGCACGCCGGGCAGGCGGTGGCCCGGTAGGGGACCGAGGTGGAGCAGATCGGGCAGAGCGCATCGCTCTCGGTGAGCGCAAGATTGCAGGAGGGGCAGAAGAGAGCTTCCTTGGGGATCTCTGCCCCGCAGTGCCCGCAGCGACAGGAGTCGACGTCAAAGAGCGCACCGCACTTGTCGCAGCGAGTGGAGTACACGTTGGTGACCGCTCCACAGGCGGGGCAAAGTGACTCCTCTCCGACAAACTTCTCTTCTCCCAGGATCTCGTCAAGGACTGACTCGGCTTCCTGCAGGGTCTGTCCCGCCTTCCCCTGGGCTTGGGCGAGCTGCTCGTCCGTCTCCTTGAGCATGTTGTCCAACTCGTCCACGAGGTCGTTCGTGACCTGGCGTAGGTCGGCTTCATCCTTCGGCCGAGAGGGGTCAACCGGGTCCTTCTTGTCCGCCACTCAGGACCTCCCTTCCATGGACGCTCCCCCGATTGTCCTCAGTGGAGCAGCCAACGCAGCAGGAACAGTCCCGCCCCGAGAGCCAGCAACACGACGCCGGTCTTGGTCGCACCGCCCCCCTTGAGGAAAACCTCTCCCTTTCCCGGGGGACCCGCATTAGGCTTGGCCTTCTGGAGGCTGGTGAGATCGGCACGGCAGGCCGGACATTCCTTCTCCTTGCCCTTCAAGGGCTCACCGCAGAGAGGGCAGGTGGACTTCGGAAGAGTGAGGTCTTCGGGCAGGGAGGGTTCGGGCTCCTTGGGCGCGTGGGCCGGTTCGGACTTGAGCGCTTTTAGTCGCCGCTCCAGTTCATCCCGGAGGGCCTCGGGACCCTTCTGGTGGGCCTTCACCAGCGCTGAGAAATCCGCCGTGAGCGCTTGGACCGCCATATCGACAGGAAGACCAACGTTCTGGAGCTCGGTTTCCATGCGCCGGAGCTTCTCCTCCTTGTCCCGCAACTCCTTCTCGGAGCGAAGGACCCGGAGCTTCTTGACCCGCTTCCAGTCTTCGGTGCGGGCCACCGCTGGGACATGACCCCCTGAGTTCGACGGAGCGGCGGCGCTGCCGTTGTCGTGCAAGTGGCGGGCGCTCCCGTTGAGTGAAAGCCGCACGAATGGAATGCCTTCGATCCGGGTCCTCAATGTTTCTCCCCTCCGGATGGTGGCCTCCAGCACTTGGAGGCGGCGTTTCAGGGACACGAACCCTTCCCGGTAGGTGTCCTTGTCGATCCGCCCATTGGCCATCCCTTCCGTCAGGTCCGCGATCTGCCCCACGAGCTTCCGCTTTTCCACCTCCATGGAGTCGAGACGGGGATTGAGTTCCTTGTAGAGGTCCTTGGCCTCATCCACCATCTTGCGGAGGGCCGGGGATCGATCCATCGCCGAATCCAGCATCTTCTTGTCCGAAGAGGCCGTCGCAGGGGTGGAGAAGAAGAGTTCGGGCATGATGAGGTTGTGGCCCTCGAGCTTGCGGACGAGGGCGTCCGCCTCGGCGAACCATGGGGAACGGTAGACGTATCCCCCGGGAGTCTCGGTCACCGCTTCTGCGGGAAGCTCGATGTACTGCCCGGAGGCTAGGACCTTGAAGGCCAGGGGCTTTCCGGTCGCCCGGTCCACGAAAACGTCATCCACGATCCCGAGGATCGGGCCGTCTTCCTCTACATAAATGGGGGAGCCCAGGTTCTTCTTTCCGGTAGGCCACACACTCTCCCTGAGACTCTTCATGACCCCCATGCTGGCACTTAAAATAGAGGGTTTCTGGGAATTTAAAGATGTCGCCAAATTCGGGCGCAAGTTTCTTGAGCGAGAGACCCGCACTTCGCGGTGGCTTGGTACGAGGGTCTCTCCTCAGGTTTTCCGAGAATATCTCCCCGAGAATTGGTGAGCAGTACTCCAACTTCGCATAGTTTAAATACAAGATGCCGTCTTGCGAGTACCATCGGTCAATCATGTCGGAAGGAACCTCGGTTGCTCATGCCGGACCCATGTCGGTCGAATCGACCTCAAACCCTCGAACCCCTCAGGTTCTGAAGGACATTTCGGTCCTGACGGGAGGGCAGGGCGGAGACGGCACACTCACGGTTTCGGACCTCCTGGCAAGGTACTTCCATTCTCAGGGGCTCTACGTCTACAACTCCCGGGCGGTCCTGTCCCGTATCCGAGGAGGGTACGCCGCTGCTTCCTCCCGGGGTTGCACCTCGCCGATCCTGGCCCAGAAGGCGGAGCAGGACGTCATCGTGGCCTTCCATCAGGATGCGGTGACCTTCGGCGCGAAGAGTCTCTCTGCGGACGGCTTCATCCTCGGGGATGACAAGGTCGTGACCACCCCCGATGCAAAGAACCTCATCTTGCTCCCCCTTTCGATCACGGCCGCTAGTAAGATTGGTCAGCCGCTCTACAAGAACGTGGTCGCTTTCGGCGCCCTGTCCGTCCTGATGGGAATGGACCGCACGGCTGCCCGGGGTGTGGTCGAGCGACGGTTCGGACGGCGAGGAGAGGAGGCGAGGACGAAGAACCTGAACGCCTTCGACCTAGGTGTGGAGCTTGCGGAACAGAATGTCGGGCACACCGCCCGGTTCTCCCTCGAGCATGGTACAGCCTCTAACCAAGTTCTTATCACGGGCAACCAGGCCGCTGCCTACGGGTTCGTCGTGGGAGGCGGGCGCTTCTTTGCCGGTTATCCCATCACTCCCGCGACCTCGATCATGGAGACGCTCATGAAGATCTTGCCTCCCTACAAGGGGGTTGTCCGGCAGGCCGAGGACGAGCTTTCCGCGATCAACATGACGCTCGGAGGCGCCTATGCGGGCGCCCGGGCCATGACCGCCACGAGCGGTCCCGGCTTCTCCCTGATGACCGAGGCCCTCGGGCATGCCGGGGAAGCGGAGATCCCTGTCGTCATAGCGGATTGTCAGCGAGTGGGACCCAGCACCGGGGAACCGACTCGGAACGAGCAGTCCGACCTCCTCCATTCGGTCTTTGCTTCGCACGGGGAGTTCCCTCGCTTCGTGATCGCCCCTGGTTTCCCCCAGGACGCCTTCGACCTCATGATCGCTTCTCTCAACTTGGCCGAGCGCTGGCAGCTTCCCATCATCTTCCTCCTCGACCAGGCTCTGGGCGAGAACCTGCAGAGCGCCCCGCGCATGACCCTGGAACACGCCACCGTCGACCGTGGCAAGCTCCTCACGGAAGAGGCCCTGAACGCCATGACCGCCTACAAGCGCTACGAGTTCACCAAGGATGGGATCTCCCCCCGGACCATCCCCGGCATGAAGGGTGGGCAGAGCCAAGTGACCGGGAACGAGCACGACGAGTGGGGGCATGTCTCGGTCAATGTGGAGAACCGCAAGCAGATGATGGCCAAGCGGATGACCCGCCTCCGGCTGGCCAAGAGCGAACTTCCCCAGCCCCTCCTGTGGGGAGATGAGAAGGCCCGGGTGGGCTTCATCGGCTTTGGCTGCACCTTCGGACCGATCCGTGAGGCCCAGCAGATGCTCAAGGCCAAGGGGATCACCAGCCGTTTCTACCAAGCCCGCACACTCTGGCCCGTTCCGGTCGAGACCCTCGCCCCGTTCCTCTCCAGTGTGGATGTGGTGTTCGTGGTCGAGCACAACTACATGGGCCAGTTCGCGATGCTCATCCGGGAGTACGTGAGTTCCCCCAACATCGAGAGCATCGTGAAATACGACGGTTCGTCCTTCGTGGGCCAGGAGATCGCCTACCATGTCGAGCAGACCATGAAAGCGCACACCTCCTACGGGCCCGGCAAGACTCCAATCGTCCTTCACGAGAGTGAGGGAGGAGGTTTCTGAACATGGTAGAACACGTGAAGCCGATCCAGCCCACCTGGTGCCCGGGCTGCGGCGATTTCGGAGTGATGGCCGCGGTGAAGAAAGGACTGCTCGAGCTCAAGATCCCCTCAGAGGACCTAGTTCTCGTGGGTGGGATCGGTTGCTCGGGAGGAATCCACAACTTCATGGATGGGTATGGATTCCACGCCCTCCACGGACGTCTGCTGCCGACGGCGATCGGTGTGAAGCTGGCCAACCCCAGGCTCACGGTGCTCGCCATCGGCGGGGACGGCGATGGCTACGCTATCGGGATGGGCCACTTCGTCCACTCCCTGAAGAAGAACGCCTCCATCGTCTACGTCGTGATGAACAACGAGACCTATGGTCTGACCAAGGGGCAGGCCTCCCCCACCAGCCTTGTCGGGTTTGAGGGGAACGTCGAGCCCCCGATCGACGCCGTGCTCACCGCACTCTCGGTCGCCGGTTCTGGCTTCATCGCCCGTGGCTTCTCCGGATCCCCCAAGGAAGCGACGAATCTCATCACCCAGGCCCTCCGCTACACCCAGGAGCGGAACGGGTTCGCCTTCGTGGAGATCCTCTCCCCCTGCGTCACCTACAACGATACCTACGACCTCTGGCGGAGCAAGGTCCAGGACGTCGGGAAGCTCCCTGGCTACGACAAGTCCGACCGTGGGAAGGCCTTCGCGACCTGCCTGGAGGTCATGCAGCAGGGGAAGATCCCCATCGGGGAGATCTACATGCCTCCTCCGGAGAAGCGGTTCCGCTCGCTCGACGCTTCGCTCATCCCGGACCCCACCAAGGGGCCGGCCACGCTGGACATCTCGGTCAGCGCCAATGCCGAGAAGTACGCCAAGATGCTGGCCAACCTGGAATAGGAACGTGTGTGGCTCGGCCTAGACGACACCGACTCGGCCGGCGGCGGGTGCACCACCTGGGTGCTCACCGAGATCCTTCGGAACCTCCCCTCGGTCGATGTCCTGGGCTATCCCCGCCTGGTCCGTCTTAACCCGAACGTCCCCTTCAAGACCCGCGGGAACGCTGCCCTGGGGGTCGAGCTGGGACACGGCCGCGGCCCCGCGAAGTCCATCGGAGTGTTCGGGGACCGGAAGCTCCTGTCGCATGCCCGGGGCTCGGACCTGTCCCCGAAGGAGATGGAGGAGGTGTTCGCCACTGCCCTTGGGGTCGTGCAGCGGGGGTCCCGATGGGGCGATGAAGGAACCGACCCGGCCCTCGCGATGGCCACCCGGCGACCGTCCGAGGACTTCTACTGGCGGGCGGTGCGCGAGATCGTAACCCCCTCGGAAGCCGTCGAGGCCCTGGCTTCCGTTCCCGGGAGCACCTACGTTGCCTATGGCAGCGGCCAAGGGATCGTGGGAGCGGTGGCCGCCCTTGCATGGCCCGCGCAGCGTCGCACTTGGGAGGTCATCACTTATCGCGAGAGATCCCGGTGGGGAACTCCGCGGAAGGTGGAATCCACCTCCGTCCAGGAGATGGAAACGGAATTTCCCGAAACCTTCCTCTCCTGGGACGGGGATACGCGGAGGGTCCTGGTCACACCCCATACCCCTTGCCCCATCCTCTTCGGGATCCGTGCCCAGCGTCCCGACCGCCTCTTGGCGGCCGCCGACAAGCTGCGTTCGGAACCCCGCGAGAGAACGGTCGTATTCGAGAGCAACCAAGGGACCGGGGACCACATCCTTCCCGCCAAGATTGGGGAGCTCGAGGCTGGGACCTCCCCCTCGATCACAGGTACGGTGAGTGCCGAACCCAAGGTGCTCCCTGGGGGGCACGTCCGCTTCTGTGTTTCGGATGACACGGGGGAGATTCCCTGCCTCAGCTTTGAGCCCGGAAAATCCCTTCCCCGGATCGCTAGGAACCTGACCGAGGGAGACCGTGTCCGTGTGTGGGGAAGCCTTCCCTGGGAGGGCGTGGTGCCCCCGCTCAAGCTAGAGGGGATCGAGATCCTACAGCTCCAACCGGTCGAGAAGAAGGTAGCCAACCCTGTCTGTCCCGGTTGTCATCGGCGCGCAGGCTCCCTGGGGAAAGGGAAGGGGTACCGGTGCGTTCGATGCCATCGGAGCTTTCCCCCGGAAGCGGCCGTTCGCGAGCCAAGAGACCGTTCGCAGATGCTCGGTACTCATCTGCCCACGCCCTCAGCCCGGAGACACCTCTCTCCGTTGCCCCGCTTCCTCACTCCCCTCTCAGGGAACCAGAAACGGTCTCGACGTGACCTCCACTCCCCCTGAGCCCGGGGTGCTCTAGGTGCGGGCCCACTTCTTTGGAAGGTCGCGGCCGAGGACCGATGCGGCGTGGGCAACAGCGCGGAACTCCGTGGCACTCGGAGCCCCTTAAGGGTTATAGGCCACGTTTCCTCATCCATGACGGGTCGGTCATGAAAGGAGAACGCAAGTGTCCGGTTTGCGACACTCCTGTGAGTGAAGATGCCATCGAGTGCCCGTCGTGCGGGCTCCCGAAGGAGTTGTGGCCCGATCAGCCGGATACCGTCCAATTCTTGAGTCCCAGCACGGAGGGCGGCGCAGTACCTCCGGTGCAGGAGCCGATTCCCGCCCCCGCAACGGAGGCCCCTCCGAAGGAAGAACCCGTGCCCGAGGTTCCGTCCGAGGTCCCGGTCGAGGAGATTGCTCCTCCAAAGGAAGCACCTGCCCCCGAGCCCCCCGCTATCCCCGAGGCTCCCGAGCCCCTCCCGCCCCCTGCCCCTACTCCCGAACCTGAGGCAAAGGTCCCGACCCCAGAAGTACCCCTCGAGGAAGCTGCCCCTGTCAAAGAGACTCCCTCCGTAGAGCAAGCTATTCCGGAAGAAATCCCTGCGGAACCGCTTCCCACGGAACCGGTGGAAGTCCCAAGCCGCGAGGAGGAGGTCTCCCCAGCTGAGGTCCCGGAGCCTGAGCCCGCCTCCGCTGTCCAGATCCCGGAAGTCCCTGCACCGACACCGGACGGGGATCCTGACATCATCTTCGCCGAATTGGCCCAGGCCAACAAGCGGTTGGTGGAGATCGCGGTCCGATACTCCGTGGATGTCCGTGCCGCGGCGCAGATCCTGAAGCGGGCCGCGAGTTTCTGGAAGATCAACGAGAAAGAGGACGCGATCGGGCAGATGCATTCCGCACGGGTGGAACTCACGAATTCCATCGAGCTCAAATCCGCCGAGCTTTTGCTGGAATCCGAACGCAACCTGAACAACTTCGGCCCGTTCGCCACGAAGGAGATGCAGCAGGTCCTGTCGGAGATGCGCGCCTACCAGACGACGCTGGACTTCGATGGATTCTTTTCGACGCTGAACAAGTTCCAGAACCTGCGGGAGGCGAGCGAGAAGGATCTGGGTTCGCTGGGGCAGTTGATCAGTATGCTCAACACGCTCGAGACCGGCATCATGTCCCTCGGGGGCTCACAGTTCAACGCGAAGACCTTTATCGAAAAGGCGTACGCACAGACCGAGAAAGGTCGGCGGAAGGATGGCGAAGCCGTCCTCACGATGGCGGTTTCCCAGTCCATCGAGATCCTGCAGCCGCTCATCGAGAAGAAGGTGGCCCAGGTGAGCGCGCGGCTGAAGGAGGCGCACGCGGGAGGCGTGGATGTGCGGGGACCTGCCGTCCTGGTCCGTCAGATCACGCTGGCCTTGCGCGGCCGCCGATTCGTCCAGGTGCTGCAGTTACTGACGCGGATCGATGCCGTCTTCCCGGAGACCTCCTCCCGTAAGAAGACCCCGGAGAAGCATTCCTCGTCCAAATCCCACGTACGCGCCCACTCGACCGTGGTGGACTCGAAGGACACTTCCTCCTCCACCAAAGGTCACTCAGAGGAACTGGAGATCCGCAGTGGCCGGTCCTATCTTTTCCTCGAATCCCGTTCGGAGAGGGGCACCGCCGCCTTCCTTCAGGCGAAGGGGAGCCACCGGGGACTCTTCCTCACCGCGAGCTTCCCTCCGAAGCTCCTGGAAGAGACCAAACTGCCCGACACCGAGCTGGTCTGGATCTCGGAGAGCTCGGGCTGGAAGGAGACCTACAACCCGAAGGTGCTCGACCACGAGATTGCCTCCCGGATCCTCAGTTTCATCTCCGACCCTGGGGCAGCGGTCGTGATGTTGGATGGCCTCGCGTACATGGTCACCGAGAACGGAGCTGACCGGGTAGAGAAGTTCCTGAAGCGGCTCATGGATGCCGCCTCCAGCCGGAAGATCACCATCCTAGGGACCCTCCATGCCGAGGGCGTGGGCGAGAAGGAAGTGGCCCGTCTCAAGGGGCTCTTCGATCAGTGCATCGGGTAACATCGCCGGCGAGCGCCTGCGGTGTCCGTGCTGTAAGGATATCTACTGCCACCGTTGAAAAAAGGTCGGAAGCCGCGAGGATGGGTTGAGGGAAGGGGGGAAACCCCCCTTCCCGGAGTTTCGGTGTCGGTTCAGCCGAAGAGGGCCGAAAGTCCAGCGGCAGCCTCTTCTTCGGAGACTCCCTTCTCTTCTTTCTTCTCTTCCTTCTTTTCGGCGGCGGCTCCTGCGGCGGGGGCGGCAGGTGCGGCAACCGCGACCGGGGCAGCCTCAGCCTTCGCGAGCACCTCGGCAACGTTGACGCCCTCGAGCGAAGCGACAAGCGCCTTGACCTGAGTCGGGTCCGGCGTCGCTCCCGCGGCCTTTACAACGGCGGTGATTCCGTTCTCGTCGATGCTCTTTCCAGCTGCGTGCAACAGCATTGCTCCGTATACGTACTGCATTTTCGTGTCCTCTCTATTTAGCTATGCCCTTTAAAGCGTTTGCCTCCCTGGCGGCCCGGCCGATCAGGGATGCAATGGTATCGGCGGAGATGAACCCGCTCTTCAGGGCGAGTCCGTCCGCCTGGCGCTTGGCCTTGACGAGGAGGAGCGGGAGCGTCTCGCTCGTAACGTAGCCGGCGGCCAAGGCAAGGCCCACGGCTTGGAACTTCGCTCGGACCATGTTGCCGAGGATGGCCTCGAAGTCCACCGAGAGAGCATCGCTCTGGTACAGGGTGTCTTCCTCGACCGCCGCCCGCAGCATGAGACCCACTTCGATGGGTTTGATCTCGAGGCGGGCAAGCATCTGGGCGACCTCCCGGTTGATGGTGGTGCCCTTCTTGACGACGACCGTGTCCTTCTTGATGACGACCTTTCCCTTCTCGATGGCCGCCGGGAAGCCCGCGTGCTGGAGCTCGCCCACGATGGGGCCGGGTTTGAAGGAGGTCTCTCCGGCGTGGACCATGACGTCCTCCGGTGCAGTCTCTCCGCCTTTGGGGGCGACCTTGTTGCGGGTGCGCTTGAGTTCGCGGAAGAGCGCGAAGGGATTGGATTCTGAGATGAGGAGGGCAGTCTGGTCCGTCACGAGGGGGACGAGTTCGGCCAGCTTGGGCCGAGTCTTGGCGGCCTTCGCCAACGCATGGACGATCTGGCTGTTCGGGGCGACCAGGAAGTAGTGGCCCCGGGTGCGGAGCCCCTGGCGCATCCCTTGGAGGTTGGACGCGGGAACCCCGCGGAAACCCACCAGGGAGACGACCTTCTTGCTCAGCATCGCCTCGCAGATGTGGTCCGCCCGCTGGATGCGGAGCTTCTGGGCCGCGGAAACGTGCGTCGGATGCTGGACCGCTGCGCTCGCCATGGCCTACAATAGCCTCACTGACTTGCCCATGGTCGACTTCAGATAGACGCTGCCGAGGTTGTTCTTCCCCCGTTCCAGCTTCGCCGTCAGGCGGTCAAGCACCGCCTGGATGTTCTGGGCCAGGTCCTCGGGGGGCATGTCCCGGGTCCCGACAGTGACGTGGAAGGTTCGCTTGCCCTTGTTCCGCACGCGCACCGTCCGCTTGAGGGACTGGATGAGGGCGGTGGGGTCTGAGCCCGGGGCGATGGGCTTCGGCATCTTTCCTCGGGGACCGAGGATGGTTCCCAGCCGCTTACCGATCGTGGGCATGAGGGGGGCTTCGGCAAGGAAGAAATCGATCGCATCCACCTGTTTGCGGCTCGTGCGCTTGTCCTTGAAGAGCACGTCCAGCTGGTCAGGGAGGATGGTCAGATCCGCGGAGGTCTTCGCCCGGGTCACCATCTCAGGGGATCCGAAGACGGCCACCTTCACCATCCTGCCCCGGCCCTTGGGTAGGACGACCTCGTCCTCCACCCGGTTCTTGGGAAGGGAGGTATCTAGGTCTTTGAGGTTGAAAGCGATGTCAAGGGTCTCCTTGAAGCCCCGTTGGGGGGACTCCTTGAGCACCTCTTCTACTGCGGCAAGTGGGGTCTTCTCTTCCATGGATGAAGCGCGTGCACCAACTCCGATTGGATAATAAAGATAACCCTGCTCTGCCCCACCGGACCCCAGGGAGGGGCCTCCCGGCCGATGGGGCCCGTTTCGGAGCAGCAGGAAAGCGACATTCTCCGTTGTCCGCCGTCAGAACCGCCGGCGGACGGCTCCCTCGGCAATCTTCTCAAGGAGGTCCCGGTAGGGGCCGGGACGGATATGCTGCAGGGCGGAGACGGCCGCCTGGGACCAGCGCTCGGCCTCGTCCTCCACCAGCTCACGGACCCCGGCCGCGTCGCAGAGCTCCCGAAGGCGCAGGAGGTGGGCCTGACGCTTGTTGCGGACGATGAAGAGCTCCTCAAACTCCTCCTTCTCCTTCGCGGGCAGTAGGTCGTAGGCCAAGATCGAGGGAAGCGTGGGCAACCCCTCCCGGAAGTCCGCAAGCAAGGGTTTCCCTGTCACCTCGGGGTCCCCAAAAACATCGAGGATGTCGTCCTTGATCTGGAAAGCGATGCCCATCGAGCGGCCGTAATCCGCCAGCGAGTGCACGATTTCCTCATCCACCCCTGCGACCATCGCCGCGGACTCCGCCCCAGCGGCGATCGCATTGGCCGTCTTGTGGGCGATGATCCGCAGGTAGCGCTCCTTGTTCACCGTCATATCGAAGCGGCTGTTCTCCTGCATCACCTCGCCGAGGGCGAGGTCGGCGCTCGCCTCCCCGCACTTCTTGATGACCGCGGACCCATAGTCGGCCGCCAGTTGGAAGGCGCGGACGAAGAGGTAATCCCCGGTCACGATGGCCACCGGTTCCCCGAAGGCCTTGTGGATGGAGGGGCGCCCACGGCGCAGCGCGGCGTGGTCGATCACATCGTCGTGGACCAGGGAGGCGGTGTGGATCAGCTGGAAGGAGGCGGCCAGGGACTGTACCTTGGTGGTGCTCTGGAAGCCGAGGGCCCGGTAGGTCGTGAGGATAACCAGGGGGCGGAGGTACTTTCCTCCCGAGGCCGTGGCGTAGTTGGCCGCTTCGGTGAGGAAGGAATACGCCGAGGGAAGGACTTCTGCGATCCGGTCCCCTACCTCCCGCAGGTCGCTGCTCAGAGGTTCGACGATGCTGGTGAACTGCTCGATGCCACCCTTGCCCAAGATCTGTTCCGCCAGCAGGGAGAGCGGGGCGGAGCCGTCCGTCGAGGAGGTCATGCGGCCGTCCTCCCGCCCAGCCGGCGGGGCCACTGCATCCGGATGAAGTTCCCCATCCCCCCCTTGCCGATGAAGCGCATTCCGAACGAAAGGAGGAGGTCGTGGTAGACGACCTTGTCGCCCAGGGACTTCAGGGAGTATCCGCGTTTCAGGGGGCTGAGGAGGTTGTTCTTCCACAACGTGTCGTAGGCCTGGAGCGGGGTCCCGGATCGCACGTGGCCCGCCGCCGTCTTCCCGGCGTACATCCCGGAGATCATGGCGGTGGGGATTCCGCCTCCGTTGGTCGCCATGACCATGTTGGCCGCGTCCCCTGCGAGGAGGGCGTTCCCGTAGACCGCGGTTGAGGGGGGCTCTCCGAGGGGAACCCACCAGCGGGTAAAGGGAGCCTTGACCGTGAGGCCGCGGGATGCCACGAACTTGGCGAAGAGCTTGGAGAGGTTGTCCCCTTGGGGCATCGTCGCGATGCCGAGGCCGACGTTGGCCCCTTCCCCCTTCGGGATGACCCAGGCATAGCCCCCGGGAGCCAAGCTCCCGAAGTAGAGTTCGACGACGGGGTCGAAGTGGCCCTCGGCGCTCGTGGTGAGCATCTTGTACATCTCTCTCGGGAGGGCGACGCCCTTCGAGCGGGCCACGACCGAGAGCGGTCCGTCCGCTCCGATGATCACCTTGGCCTCCACCTGCTCCCCGCTAGCAAAGGACACCACGTGGTCCTTGACCCCCACCACCGTCGCGGGGTGGCGGAGCTCCGCCCCTGCCCGCTCGGCCCGGTAGGCGAGGACCTTGTCGAACGAGCGACGGGAGACCGCATACCCGTTCATCGGGAAGGGATAGTGCTTCCCCGTCGGGGCAACGCAGTCGATGACGTTGGTCCGGGAGAGGATGGTCTCATCCGGGACCTGGAAAACATCGGAGAAGCCCTCGTGGCGGGGGAAGATCGCGAGAAGCTCCTCGAGCGTGGGAAGGAACTCCCCGCATTGGACGGGGAAGCCGATCTCGGGTCGCTTGTCCACGAGGAGGGTACGAGCGCCGCCCATGGCGGCGAAGCACGCGGCGGAGCTCCCTGCCGGTCCCGAGCCAATCACGGCGACATCGAATCTCTCCATGGCCCACCCGCAACAAGGGTACCTACAGGGGATATTACATCTTTCAGTCCGAACTTTCCCCGCAGAAAGCTATCCATTCTCGGGCCCCTCGAGAGCGCCCGAGGAAAAAGCGGTCGCAGGAGCGGCCTACAGCGCGGGCAAGGGGAGGAGCCCGAGCACGATCCCGAGAAGGAAGAGGGCCCCGAAAGCAAAGTTGGCGGAGAAGGCCCCGCGCAAGGTGAGGGTGCTCCTGCGGAGGCTGGAGACCTCCCAGAGGGCCACGAATCCCATGCCGACCAGGCAGAGGAGGAACAGGGGCCCAAGGGACGCGAGCCGGGCGTAGAAACCGAAGAAGATGAGGGAGATCCCGAACATTCCGGCGGCGAAGGGGATCGCATCTTTCTTGCCGAGGAACCGCGGGATGGAGTGGAGCCCGAGCTCCCGGTCGGAGTCCAGGTCCGAGAGGCTGTGGATCGTCTCGAACCCCGTCCCGAAGAAGAGCACCGCCAGGCCCGCAACCACCGCCGTCCACGTCCACGCATCCTGGACGGCGAGATAGACCCCCACGGGGACCATCGATTCCACCAGGCCGAGGAGGACGGTCGTCCACGCAGTGAACCGTTTGGTGTACGAGTAGCTCAGGCTGATGGCGAGCGCGACGGGGGCGAGGGCGAGCACGAGGAGGTTGAGGAGGGCGGCGGCGACGAAGAGCAGGGCCGCGCTCCCGAGGACGATGAAGTAGGCCCACCGGAGGGAGAGCTCCCCCGTGACCAGGGGACGCTCCCGGGTCCGGGGATTGAGCGCATCGTAGCCCCGGTCGACGATCTGGTTGAACGCGTGGCCCGCGTTCCGGGCCGAGACGAAGGCCAGGAGGATGAGGAAGAGGGTCCAGAGGGAGAGGTTCCAGCGGGAGGCCCCGCCAAGGAACCCGAGGGCTAGGAAGAGGTTGAGCCCGAGCGCTTGGGGGACGAGAAGCCTCCTGAGCTCGTTCGTCATCGGCGCTTCTGGAGGGCCTGGGCCAGCGCAGGGTTCTGGGAGAGGAGCTCGTCGACCCGGCGCAGCGTCGTGGGGTCCATCTTTGCCTCCTCCGGCCACGCGCGTGGGTATCCTTCTTCGGGCCACTTCTTCGTAGCGTCGATCCCGATCTTGCCCCCGACGTTCTCCCGGCGGTTCGAGATGGAGAGTTGGTCCACGGGGCCCTCCACGACCGTGAGGTCGTGCAACGGGTCCGCTTGGAGCCCTACCCGGTAGAGGACCTCCCCCATGTCGTGGGGATCGACATCGTGGTCGACCACGATGAGATAGCGGGTGAACATCATCTGTCCCAGACCCCAGATGGCGTGCATCACCTTGCGGGCGTGCTGGGGATATCCCTTCCGGATGGCGAGCACGGCCACGTTGATGAAGAGCCCCTCCATCGGGAGGGCCATGTCCACGATCTCGGGAAGCAGCATGCGGACCACGGGCAAGAAGAGGCGGGAGACCGCCATCCCCATGACCGAATCCTCCGTCGGGGGCTTCCCGGTCACCGTGCTGAGATAGGTCGGGTCCGCCCGGTGCGTGATGCGGGAGACGTGCATCACAGGGAAATCCTCCGGAAGTGAATAGTAGCCGGTGTGGTCCCCGAAGGGGCCCTCCAGGTGGGACTCGCCCGGGGTCACCGTGCCTTCGAGGACGATCTCGGCCTCGGCGGGCACTTCGAGGTCCACGGTCTGGCACCGTACCATCTCGACGGGCTTGCCCCGCATCAGACCGGCAAAGGCGAACTTGCTGACCCCTTCGGGGACGGGGGCGAGGCTCGCAAAGACCGTGGCGGGATCGGCGCCCAGGACCACGGCCACCGGCATCTTCTCCCCTCGCCGGACGTACCGGCGGTAGTTCTCTGCACCGACGCGGTGGACCTGCCAGTGCATCCCGAGGGTGTCCTTGCCGTACTTCTGGAGCCGGTAGACCCCCACGTTCTGGGCCCCTGTCTCTGGGTTCTTGGTAAGGACCAGGGGGAAAGTGATCGTGGGCCCACCGTCCTTGGGCCAGGTGGTCAAGATGGGAAGGAAGTCGAGATCGTTGGATTCCCTCACCTTCTCCTGGCAGGGGGCCTTGCTCACGTGCTTTGGAGCCAAGGCCCGGAGGTTCTGGAGCTTCTCCCACGTGCCGGCCGGGTCCGAGAGGAGGTCACCGATACCTCCCGGGGGCTTGATCTGAACGAGCTCTTCGATCTTCCGTCGGGAGTCCTCAAGGGTCTCCCCACCCAGGGCCCACGCGATCCGTTGCTCGGTCCCGAGGACGTTCAGGGCGACGGGCATCCTCTTTCCTGAGGGGTCCTCGAAGAGGAGGGCAGGACCCCCCTTCCGGACGGTGCGAAGGGCGAGCTCTCCCATCTCGAACTTGGGATTCCATGGCCCGCTCACGCGCACCAGGTCTCCCTTGTCTTCCAAGAAGCGGAGGAACTCTCCCAGATTCCGCCAGGCTGAGCTCATGGGTGGCCGGGAGAGGGCTTCCAGCTATAAGTCAGGGCCTCCCGGCCCCGCCGCTGGGGCGGGGGGGGTGGGACCTAGGCGGCAAGGTGAAAAGCGGGTTGGGCTAGGGAGGGTGGGAGGACTCACCGGATCGGAGGTACATGCCGAAGAGCAAGGTCGTGCTGATCGACAAGGTGGATGGGACGGGTTCGGCGACACTGCCCTTCAAGGCGACGGACGAGAGCGCCTGTTTCGATCTCCACTCTTCGGAGGATACCACCCTCCTTCCCGGGAAGGTCACGCTCGTCCGCACGGGGCTCAAGATGCGCCCTCCCGAGGGGACGTTCATCGAGGTCCGACCCCGGAGCGGCCTCTCCAGCAAGGGGGTCCTCATGGTGAATGCCCCCGGAACGATCGACCGGGACTACGACCGGGAGGTGATGGTCCCGCTCACCCTTCTTTTTGGAGACTCGTACCAGATCCGATCGGGGGACAGGATCGCCCAGATCCGGATCGTAGAGAACCATGGGACGGACCTTCAGTGGGGAACCGTGGCCTCGACCGGCAACCGGAAGGGCGGGTTCGGCAGCACGGGCCGTTAGGGGCGGAGCTCCGGATGAAGCACGAAAGGGTCGAGGTCGCCCACGTCAACCTGGATCAGCTCTCCCACTCGATCCTGAAGCATCTGCAGGACCGGGGAATGGAGGCCCGGCTCGAGGAGGATCGTCCCAACTACAAGCTCGTCCGCGGATTCCAACGCGGGGTCGTACGCACGGCGATCGGCGCTGTGCGGGACGTCGAGGTGGACCTGACGGGCTCCGAGGAGCGCCTGGACGTCACCCTGCGCACGGGCGCCTGGGGGCGGGACGTGGCCATTCCCGCCCTGGAGGGATTCATTCTCCTGGGAGGGATCGGGGCCGCGGGGGGTGCAGGCCTTGGGATCCTGATGGCCCACGAGTTCGAACGCCACTTCTGGGTGTGGCTGGAAGAAGAGGTCCGCTCCCTCACCGCTGGCCTGGGGAAAGTGGGGGAACGATACTCCCCTCCCATGGTCCCCGAACGGGCCCTCCCGCGGACCCCAACCTGACCGGCACCGACACCCTTGCCTACAGCAAGGTGAAGGGCCACGCGATACCGTAGCTGAAAGAGTGGTAGATGAGAGGATAGCTTAGCAGGAATCCGGCAATGGCTCCGCCGTTAAGGAAGGGGAGTCCCGCCTGGGGGTTCCCGCTCGAGACCGCCTTCATGAGCACGAGGTAGCCCACAAGGGAGCCCGCCATGACACAGAACGCGGTGAGAAGGTCGGCGGGGATCCATCCCAGGAGGTGGATCTTGGGGAGGAATACGTAGCTGCTGACGACGAGGATGCCCGGGATGACGGCGTCCCCCAACCCCATGAAGAGCGCCTCCCTCTCCTCCGGAGCGGATCGGACCTTGTCCCGGTGGTCCTTCAGCGACACTTGGGTGTAGTCGAAGGACTTCTCGGAGGGCATGACCATGAGGATGGGGAGCTTCATGTCGCTCACCACGTCGGCGAGCGAGATCATGTGCTTCGTCCAGTAGACGGCGATGGCATCGTAGACCATGAGGATCGACAGGAAGATGAGGGCGGGGAGGATCCCGATGAAGATACCGAGGAGCGCCGTCAGGCTCCCCCCGGCCAGGAACCCCACGCTGTCGACCACGTACCACTGGGGTTCGATGAGGAGCGTGAGGAAGGAGAGGCTGGCGATGAGCAGGGCGATGTAGATTGAGAAATCCAGGGAATATCCACTGGAGAATCCCAGCGGGTAGGGCAGGACGATCGCAATGGCCGGCTGGAGGGTGATCAGGATCGAGAAGCAGATGACCGAGGTGAAGAGGAACCTCAGGGAGCCCATGGAGGTGGGGGCGCGTTTCGCAAAGAGGATGATGAGGAGGGGAGCGCCCACGATGGCGATGAGGAGCGGCAGGATGCTCGTCACCGAGCTGGGATTGGCGGAACCCTGCAGCCCTGCGTGGATGAAGGGGAAGGCAAGGATTATGGCCAGGACTTGGACCCCGACGTAGATCAGCGGGAGTCCCGCGGTCTTCAGGAAGCTCATGCAGTCTTGATCCTCAATTGAGGAACGGGCCGCTGGGCCCCGCAAGACTCGCAGATGAGCATGTAGACCCTGCCCACTTTGTCGATGTGCGTATCGGGGCGCTTGCACTCCAGGCACATCACGAAACGGTTGGTGTAGTCGCGGATCTTCCCGTTGACCTGGTCCCCGGCAACCTTGCTCTTGAGCACTCCCCGGGGACCGTCAAGGACCCCCTGGCAGCCGAACTCCCGGGACAGGTAATTGAGCACATGGGTCGGCTCGCGCCGGAGCCGCTCCGAGATCTCCTTGAGGTTCCGCACGACGGTGGTCCGTCCATCGTACATGATCTCCGCCTGAGGGACGACAAAACGCTCGCCCCGGTCACCGCCGGTCTTGAGCTGCGATAGGGCCCGGTCGAGCAGGGCCGCGTACTCTAGAGATGAATCCATCTTGATCCCGTCCTTCAGGCAGGCACACCCTACGGGATAATAAGTTTCGTCCTCCGCGGACCGGCGGGGGCCTCTGGGGAGTTCCGGGGACCTCCGGTAAGAATGGCTCCCCCCTCACACCGCTTCCCGCGCCACCGTTATCTACCGGGCCGTTTCGTATCGTACCTCCATGTCACGGGTCCTGGTTGCGCTAGGCGGGAACGCCATCTCAAAGGCGGGGGAGAAGGGCACCTGGGAGGAGGCTGTCGCCAACATGGAATCCGTCGTCCGTCCGATCGCCCGACTGGTCGAAGACGGCGAGGAGCTCATCTTGACCCATGGGAACGGGCCCCAGGTCGGGTCCCTCATGATCCAGCAGGAGGCGGCGAAGTCCGAAGCGGCCCCGCTCCCCATGAGCGCCCTCGGAGCGATGACCGAGGGCTGGATCGGTTTCCTCATTTCGCAAGTCTTGACGAACGCCATCGAGGACTCGGGCGGAGGGCACATCGTCATGCCCATTGTGACACGGGTCGTGGTCTCGGCCACCGACCCCTCCTTCCGCCATCCCTCGAAGCCCGTGGGACCGTACTACTCCGAGAACGAGGCCCGCCTGCTGAAGAAACAGCGGGGTTGGGTGATGGAGCACGACCCCCGGAGAGGGGGCTGGCGTCGTATCGTTCCCTCCCCGAAGCCCATCGATGTCATCGAGGGTCCGGCCATCCGGCGCCTCTTGGACGCCGGACTCGGCACGTGGGCCATCATTGTCGCCGGGGGCGGAGGCGGGATCCCCGTGGTCCGCCGCAGGGGAGGCAAACTTGAGGCGATCGATGCCGTCATCGACAAGGACCGGACCGCCGCGCTCCTCGCCACCATGGCGGGGGTCGAGACGCTCGCGATCGTGACGGACGTCCCGCACGCATGTGTGGGCTTCAACACCGCCCGGGAAAGACCTCTCGGCAAGGTCACATCAGACGAACTGGCCCGGCACCTGCAAGCGGGCGAGTTCGGGAACGGCAGCATGCGCCCCAAGGTCGAGGCCGCCCTCTCGTTCCTCGCCCAGGGGGGCCGCCGTGCGATCATCACCGATGCCTTCCGGCTGGGACGCGCCCTCCAGGGAAAGGCAGGGACGCTCGTCGAACGCTAGTCCTGCGGGGGGCTCCTCAGCTGCCGGTGGATGCCACTGCCGTACTGGAAGGCCTTCTTGGGCCGCTCCACGATATCGCTGGGAAGCCCCGCTTCCCGGGCGATCGCCCGCAGCAGTCCCTTCCCCTCGGCTCCCCCTCTGCGCTCCTCCCACGGCACGCGCAAGACGGCTTCCACGAAACGTTCCTCTAGATAGGGGGCCACGAGTCGCCGCCCAAGTTCCTCTCCGATCTGACAGGAGGTCGGCCAGTCCCGCTCCCGTAGCTTCTGGAGGTCCGCTAGGCACCGCTGCTCGAGCGCGGTACCTGTCAGAGCGAGGGAATGACGATATCCCACAAAGAGCTCGTCGGCGCCCTGCCCGCAGAACACCTGGGGCCTTGAGGTGCGAAGGATGGCAAGGTGCATGCCTACTTGCACCGATAGATCGTTTCCAACGAGCCCCGGGAAGCGACGCTGAAGTTGTCTGGCGGAGGCGAGCACGCCCACCCGGTCGAGGACTTGCTCGTTCAAGGGGAGCCCCAGCAGTTCGGCCGACCTGCGGGCCGCCCCGAGATCGGAGCTTCCCGCGAGCCCGATCGCCAGGAGCTCCACGACGCTCGACTGGCGGGTGAGAAGGTGGGCGAGAAGCGAGGAGTCAAGGCCTCCGGAAAAAAGGAGGGTGGCGCGACCTCTGGGAGGAAGGGACTCCGAAACTGCGCGCTCCAGGCTGTGCAGAAGATCGTGCACCGTCGACATCCCCGATATGGATTCTTGCAGGCACGTGACGTTTGCGGCAAGGGCAGCCGTGCAGCGCGCGAAAGGGATTTTCAAGGGCTGCGACAGAATCTCTCCGGGAACCCCAACAGTACGCGCTGCGAAGTTAGCCCGTTATGTTTGAGTGCTTCTTTTTAAGGGTCCCTGCATTACAAAATGCAGGAGGGGGCGCCCATGAGTTTGTTCAAGAAGAGATCGGAAGAGAATCCGGTCTTTGTCGAGACCGTGCGCCCGGTGGAGATCCCCGTGATCACCGCGGTCAAGCAGTGTCTCGCGAAGAACAACTATGGCGAGGCGGTCCGGTATGGGTATCAGGCGGCGATCTACGACTTCCAACGTGCGTACAAGGTGGTCTTCTCCACCACCCTCTCGAACAAGGACATCCTGGACCGGGAGCTCAAGAACGCCGGGGGTTACCTTCCGCAGCTCTTCGAGCAATTCTACCTCCTCTACGAGCCCGTCCGCTACGGGAAGCCCGGGGGTTGGCGCGGGCATGAGGGGGATGTGGTCGGGATCCTCCAAAGCATCTACTCAATGGAGCCTTTGTGGCGCCTCTACGCTCAGCAAGTCTCGAACTCCACGGGCGGAGGCTCCTCGGGCCGGGCGGTAAAGACCCGGAGCGGGGTTCGGCTAAAGGACTCTCATATCTACGTGTCCCGCACCAACGCCGAGCGCCCTCCCATGCCCGGGGAGAAACGGCTCCCGAACTCGCAGATCTACGTCCGCACCGAGGAGGCGTACCAGCGGAACCCGTAGCCTCGGTCCTCTTCCCCGCGTATGGATCCGCTCTCCGTTCTTTACACGTTGGTGACCTCGACCCAATTCGGTCTTCCCCTTCTCTTAATAGTCTTCGGTGCCGTGGCCTGGGCGATAGGGATGGTCAAGGTGAATCCCCCAATCCTGTTCCCGAGACCGATCTGGCGCGAGCCCTCCCCTGATTCGGTCTCCACACTCTACTGGGCGCTCGCGAGCGACGCACGGGCCTCTGTGGTCCAGTACGTGTATCACCGCTGGTCCGACGCGGTCCGGAAGCAGTACCACGTCTTCCCGTACGACATCCCCTGGCGTCGGTCAAAGGCCCGCAAACACGGCATTGAAGACCCTCGTCCTCTGATCGCCCTCGACAAGCTGCTCTTGGACTTGTACTACCGGGCCCAGGTTCTGGACAACCGGACACCGGACGCGTTGACCGGGGAACTTCTCTGGCGGCGCCGGACGAGCACCTATGAGCGGTTGCTCGCGAAGGCCCTGGATCAGCTCAACAGGGAGTTTCCACAACTATGGGGGGTGGCGGCATGACGGGGGTCCTCGAACCCGCGGAGAGTCCGACCGGGAGCTCAACCCCCGTGGACCCTCGCAAGGTACTCTCCTCCCTCCAGACGGCCATCGGGGGTGCCGTGGTGGGACACGAGGACCTGGTGCGGTCGCTGGCGATCGCACTCGTGGCCGAGGGGCACGTCCTTCTGGAGGGCGTTCCCGGACTGGCCAAGACCTACCTGGTACGCACCTTTGCGAAGACCCTCAATCTCGAATTCCGGCGGATCCAGTTCACCCCCGACATGCTCCCTGCCGATGTGATGGGGGTCATCGTGCTCAACCCCAAGACACAGGGGTTCGAGTTCCGGCCGGGACCCATTTTCGCGAACGTCATCCTGGCGGACGAGATCAACCGTGCCCCCCCGAAGGTGCAGTCCGCGCTCTTGGAGGCGATGCAGGAGCGCCAGGTCACCATGGAGGGGCACACCTACCCGCTCCCCTCGCCCTTCATCGTCATTGCGACCCAGAACCCGGTGGAACAGGAGGGGACCTATCCTCTCCCGGAGGCCGAGCTCGACCGTTTCCTCTTCCGGCTCATTGTGGACTATCCCTCCGAGGAGGACGAGATCAAGCTCCTCACCCAGCGGGCGAGCGAGATGGTCCTCGAACCGACGATGAGCATCGTCGATCCCGAGGAGATCGCCCAGATGCAGGGATTGCGGAAATCGGTTTATGTCAACCCTGAGGTGATCCAATATCTCGCCGGGATCATCCGGGCGACACGGATGGATTCCCGGGTCCTCATCGGGGCGTCTCCCCGGGCAGGGGTTCAGTTCCTGAACGCCGTGAAGGTGCTCGCCATGTTTGAGGGACGGGATTACGTCGTGCCCGAAGATGTCCGCAGCATCATCGTCCCGGCCCTCAACCACCGGATCACCCTCTCCCCCGAAGTGCTCGCCATGCAGGAGACCGGCGGCTCGGCGCGGGACGGCAGTTCCCTCTACGAGGGCATCATCAAGAACATCGTTGGCCGGGTGAGCTCCCCTCGCTAACCGGGTGAATGGTGCCGACAGGGCTCGCCTCGCTTACTGCCCGGGGGACCGGTCTCATCTCCGGTGGCCTTGCGGCCTTCCTCATCGCCTTTTACACCCTCCACCTCCTCATGTTCGCCGTTGGAGTGCTGGTCCTCTCCTTCGTCGCCGCCGAGTACTTCTCCTTCGCCTGGTCCACGCGCGGTTTCGGTCCCTCCTGGTTCCGTGTCGAGCGATTCGAGGCGCCGAACCGGGTGAACCGCCGGGCGTTCGG
>JAKAYL010000070.1 GCA_021809545.1 Thermoplasmata archaeon | reverse complement strand
CTGGATGCACTCTCCTCCCGTCGCTCCTCCCCACTCGATCCGCACGGAACCCCTGGGGTTGAGGCCGAGGTAGTCCTGCACCATGCTCGAGGCCTTCAATTGCCGGGTGAAGTGGTCGGAGAAATACGAGATCCGCGTCCCGTCGATCATGTCGAGGGTCAGGTTCGGGACCTGCTCTCGCGCCTGGTCGAAGGATTTCTTCGTCATCAGACGGAAGTCCATTCCCGGATGCGCCTTGGCGAACTTGGTGACGCCCCCGGCAACCATATACACCCGCCTTCCCGACCGCTTCGGGGAAGAGGGGGTCGGTTGTCCAGAGAACACGTCGCGTTTCTTTTCGGACGACATACTGACGCCACATCCCATCCTTTAATAACGGTTCTGCAGCCGACGGGACTTCGGCACTTCCGTGGCATGGCCACGGAGGACTCTCCGGCGGGCTACCGGTCGCCTTCCCCGTCCTCCTCCTCTTCCTTGAAGGGGAGGAAGCCGAGATAGGCCGGAGCTGGGGAACGTTCCTTCTTCTCCTTCTTCTTTTGCTCCTTCCTTCGCCGGAAGTAGAAGAGGGCCACCACGAGCGCTGCGATCGCCACTCCGAGGACCACATAGTACACCCAGTTGGCGTAGGGGCTGGGCGCGGGGGAGTTGTGGTGGACTACGGGGGCAGAGGGGATGGTGAGCACGGCCGAGCCCTGGACTCCTTCGGCCGAGACCGTGACCGTGTCGTTGCCGGTCGCATTGCCTACCTGGAGCGACTCATTGAGCGTCCCCGTGGAGGGAACCGTTGCCTGGAAGGGGCGGAAGTCCTGGAGGCTGTCGGTCACGTTGAGCGAAGGCACGCTCACCGGGTTGCCGTAGGCATCCAAGGCGGAGATCTCCAGCGTGACCTTCCCTCCCGGGGAGACCGTATTGGAGGAGATGGCGACGTGGAGCTCGGAGAGCGGTCCCGGAAGGATGGTCACGTTCCCGTAGGCGCTCCCCAGCCCGAGCGCGGTCGCGAAGACCGTGTAGTTGGTCGCCCGGAACAGGGTGAGGGAAAGTCTCCCAGCCCCATTGACGACCGTCAGGCGGGTCAGGGAAGTGCCCGGGAAGGTGCCGATGGAGGCCGTGCCGTTCCACCAAGGCGTGGGCACCCCGGTCCGGTTGACCACGAGGAGGGAGAGATTGACCGGGCTTCCCGCTTCCGCCGAGGTGGGGAGAACGAGCTCCAAGCCCGAAGGAGGGGCCCGGATGTTCGCCGTCAGGTTGACGCAGAGCCCCCACTGGCAGGCCGAGATCACATCGGAGGAATCGGGGCGCCAGACCGTCACCGTCGCGGTGCCGGTCCCGTTGACCAGGGCCACCGACTTGGGGGTGATCGTCCCGCCCGTGTCGTTCAATCCGAGGTCCAGCGTAAGACGGCCCTCCGGCCCCGCTCCGCTGGCGACCGAGGCCGTGAGATTGAACGAGGTCCCCGCGACGAGGACCGACGGGCTGGAGACCGAGAGGTCCCAACCCACGAAGCGGACGAGATTGGTGGAGTCCCAGACCGTGAAGCGTGGGTTTCCGAAGATGTTCAGGTCCAGCCCCCCGAAGAGGATGGCTCCGTGAAGGGCGCTGTCCCACGCGCAGGACGTGGCGGAGAGGGGGGGCGGCGGGGGGTCCACCGACGGCGACGGCTGCCAGCCCTGGACGGGAGACCAATCCCACGTGGAATTGCCGGAGCCGAGGAGTCCCGACCCCCCGACGTAGTCCACCCTCCCGTTGATGGGATCGTAGTAGCCGCAGCCGAGTGCCGGAGTAGTGGTGGGGAAGGTCGTCGTCCCGGAGGTCTTGTTCGTCACCTCCGTCCAGTTGTCACTCACCGTGGAGAAGAGCCAGGAGTCGTAGTAGGCGATCGTCTGCTTGTTGACCTTCCCGATGCCCCCGGCAAGGAGAAGGGTGTTGTTCTCGCCGCTGTAGGACATCATGGTGGCGATCCGGCCCGCCGGCGAGTTGACCGGGGTCTCGTTCTTCCATCCGCTGGAAGGGGAGAAGTACCAGAGGTCCGAGTAGTACTCGTTCGAGGAGATGGACCCGAGATTGCCCGTGGCGTTCGCTCCTCCGAAGATGTAGAAGCCGTCCTGGCCCGGAAGCTGGGCGACCGCAGGGAGCACCCGGGCGGTGGGATGGACCGGGGTCGGGAGCAAGGTCCAGTCCTCGGAGGTCACGTTGAACGCCCAGGTGTCACCGAAGGGCTGGGTCAGGTTCGCCCCGGCAAAGAGGACGAACTCGTTGTCGGGGGGAGGGAGGTAGACCATGGCCGCCCCCGCCCGCATGGGAGGGGAGTGGGCGGGGTGGAGTTCCGTCCAGGCCCCGGTGGGGGAGAGCTCCCAGGTGGCGTTCGTGAGCACGGTGGAGGAGCCGTTCCCGTTGACGAGCCCTCCCCCGAAGAGGAGGAGATATCCCGTCGTGGGATCGTAGGCGGAAGCCGTTGCGCTCTCCGAGGAGGGGGTGGCGTAGGGGTTGGTCAGGTTCGTCCAGACCGTCCCCGCGGCGGTCGCGCTCTGGACCACACCGCTCACAGGGGCGGGGGTCGCGGGCATCGGCGATGCCTGAGGGGCCGCAACGGGGGCAGGACCGCTCCACGAAGTGGCGGAGGCCAGCAGGCTGCTCGAGGGAACGCTCAACGAGAGGATCAGCAACAGGAACACCCAGCGCGAGCCCCTCTGCATCGGAAGTATAACATCCCGTTCGTGCTTTTAGGGTTTCCCAAACGTGAGAAAGACATCCCGTCACCGCCCCGGATATCCCTTTTTGGGTCGTGGCCAGGAGTTCCCCTCGTTGGCCACGGCGATTGCTTTATGCCTCCCAGGGGGGATGCCCCAAAGGGTCCGGGGATAGGGATCGACGGACCGGAGGAACCGATGGGAAAGGGTGAGAAGACCAAAGCTCCGCGCCGAACAACCCCGGCTCCCGTCCGCAAGGGGCGCCTCCAGCGGGTGCTGATCCTCGGGGCCGAGTCGACGGGCAAGACCCGGCTGGCGTGCGATCTCGCTTCCCACTTCCAGACCACGTGGAGCCCCGAGTACCTTCGGGAATACTTCGACCGGAGAAAGGGAAAGCTCACGGCCCGGGACCAGTTGCCCATTGTTCTCGGACATCTCCGAAGGGAGAAGGAGAAGGCCCGCTCCGCACACCGAGTCTTCTTCATCGACACCGACTCCCTTCTTTCCAGCATCTACTTCGAGCACTACTTCGGGCAGTCGGATCCCCGGGTCCGGGAGTTGGCAAACCAGGAACAGTACGACCTTGTGTTGCTGACGCATCCGGATGTGCCTTGGGTGGCGGATCCCCAACGGGATCTGCCGCAGGGGAGGGAAGGGATCCACCGGCAGATCGAGACCGAGCTGAGACGCCGGGGCATCCGCTGGGTCGATGTGCGAGGCGACTGGGAGAAACGCTGGGCGACGGCCGTGGCAGCGGTCGAGAAACTGCTCTCAACGGTTCCCTCAACGAAGAAGAGCTCTCCCTCCCGACAGCAATCGAAGCGGTCCTCCGGCCGCGCCTGAGCCGTATCGCCGCGGCCAGACTCAGGCCCACTCGGAGAACGATTCCTCCTCCTTCGGTGCCGGGAGATGGTGCAGTTGCCGGGCCCTCACGCTGACCGAGTTCCCGGAAGCGAGCCCTTGGGTTCCCGGTTCGTTCCTTTCCTGCTCGATCCGGATCGATGCGGTCTGGCCCGCCAGCAGAACCTCCACCCGCACTCCCCGGAGGGTGGGCCCTATCGCGGTGACGGTGCCTGCCCGTGAGGGGCCCGTGGCTTCGGGGTCGAGCGTGAGGGACGTCGGGAGGGCGGCCAGCCACTCACCGGCTTCCTTCCACACGTTGTACCCCAGGAATCGGGCGACTTCGCAGCTCACCGGATGGGTGAGGATCTCCTGGGTCTCGCCCCACTGGGCTACGTTTCCCTCCATGAGCACGGCCATGGAATCCGAGAGGAAGGCCCCCTCGTCCAGGTCATGCGTGACGTGGAGCACGGTGGTGGAATGCTCCCGGAGCTTGCGTTTCAGGTCCGCCAGGAAGACGCGGCGGTGCTCCGGATCGACCGAGTGCAGGGGCTCGTCCAGGAGCAGCAGCGAGGGGCGGGAAGCCAAGGCCCGGGCGATGGCGACCCTCTGCCGTTCCCCCCCCGAGAGACGGGTCGGCTTCTGATCGAGGTATCCCGAGAGGCCGAACTCCTCGGCCAGTTCCGCGACCCTGCGGTTCCGTTCCGGAGCGGGAACCCTCCTGGCCCAGAGCCCGTAGCCGATGTTCTGCGCCACGGTCATGTGCGGGAAGAGCGCCAGATCCTGGAAGACGAAACCGATGCCGCGTTTCTCGGGAGGCATGCGGGTCGAGGGAACCCCCCGGAGCACGATCTCCCCACCCTGGGGCTCGTCCAGTCCGGCCACGATCCGCAGCAAGGTGGTTTTGCCGGCCCCGTTGGGTCCCACGATCGACACCACCTGCCCTTCATCGACCGAGAAGGAGACCGGCCCGAGCGCGAACTCCTCCGAGCGGTACGTGACCTCCTTCACCTCGAGCACTTTCTCCACGGTCTATCCTCCCAGGTAGGCTCCTTCCCTGTCCTGCAGGGCGGCGAAGAGTCCGAAGACCCCAAGGCTCAGGACGACGAGGAGCGCTCCCACAGCGAACGACGCCCCCTCCATCCGCAGATCGGGGAGCAGGTACATCTCAACGGTGAGCGTGGTGAATTGGGGCACGAAGAGGAAGTTCGTGGCTGCGAACTCCCCCAGCCCCACGGCCAGGGCAAATAGGGCTGCTGCCCGCACACCCGGGCGGGCCAGGGGGAGCTTGATGTCCGAGAAGGCGCTCAGGCGCGAGGAGCCCAGGGTGCGGGCCGCCCCCACCAGCGAAGCGCGCTGGGAGCGGAAGGAAAGGTTCAGTCCCTGGAGGGCCATGGGAAGCGCGACACTGGCCTGGCTGATGACGATGAGCACCCAGACGGTGGTGTCCGAGCCGAGCGAGCTTCCCCACGCGAGCGAAAGCCCGAGCGCCAGGATCACCGGTGAGATCATCAACGGCAGGAAGCTCAGGGCTCCCCACGCTCCCCGCGGCGGCCGGTCCGGAAGGTAGAGCGGAAGACCGACGGCGAAGACGATCGCCGCCGATACGCAGGCGAAGAAGAGCGTGTTGAAGATCACCGTGCCCAGGGAGACCTGCAGTCCGACCTGGGCCCGTGTCGAGAGCAGGGCACTCCAGTTGGCCCATCCTGGCGCTCCCCCGGGCCACGTCAGCGAGAGGAGGAAGACGGAGAGGAGCAGGAGACCCTCCAGGACCACGAGGGCCGCCGTTGCCCCGCCCAGGAAGAGGGACGCGGGGGAGGTCCTACGTCCGGGCCGTGCCGGGGCGGCGAGGACATCGGGGCCTCGACCCAGCATATTCGTGCCCCGCAGCAACAACATGTACCCTACAATAGGCAGGGCCATGATGGCCAGGGCCCAGACCGCGAGCCCGGCCGCCAGTGCGGGTCCCCCGAATCCCACGAGCTTGTCGAGCGCGTAGATCCAATCCTCTAGCGTGTAGTAGGAGGGTCCTCCCACCAGGAGGGGGGGTGCGAATCCCAGAAAGGAGAGGAGGAACGTGAGGGTCCCTCCCAACGCAGCCCCGGAGAGGGCGGGGCGGAGCCCGGCCGTGCGGAAGGCGAGGAAAGGGGAGGCGCCGAGCATCCGGGCCGCCTCCTCGAGATAGGGGGGAACCCCGTCGAGGGCCGCCGCGGTATAGAGGGCGACGATCGGCGCGTTGTACATCACGTTGATGAAGAGGATCCCCGAGAGACCCGAGGAGAGCCCCCGCAGGAGGGGGATCTCCGAACCCAAGAGTCCGCGGTCCCCGAAGAGCGCCAGCGTCCCGAAGACCATCACGAGGGAGGGAAGGAGGAACGGCAGGACGAGGAAGGCCCGCAGCCGCCGCTTCCCCACGGTGCTCCTCAGCCCCAGGAAGATCCCGACGGGGAGCCCCCAGAGCACGGCCAGGGCCGCACTGAGGATCCCCTGTTCGAGGGAGTTTCCCAAGGCCCTCCGGGCCAGTTGGGAGGAGAACCTTGGGCCCCAGAGCTCGTTCCACAGGCCCGCCACGCCGCCGAGATGGCCCCACGAGTAGAGGGCGAGATAGGCGAGCGGGAGGAGGGAGAAGAGGCCGAGGAAGGCAAGGAGCGGCAGGGCCGAAAGCCACCGCTGCGTGCGTTCCCCGAGCCCGATGCTCACCATCCCCGGACCTCCCTTCCCCGTTCCGGCGGACTCACATGAGGCTCTGCCACTCGAGGAGGAGCGCGGTCAGGTTCCCCGCGATCTCCCGGGGCGAGGTGTAGCTGTTGAGCGGCACGACGTCCCCGACGGGGGGATTGGCCGCAAAGACCGCCGGGAGGGGAACGGTGGCGTTGGCCGGGTACATCCATTCGTTCAATGGGATCAGCGATTGGACGTTCGAGGAGAGGAGCCAGTTGAGGAACTCCTTGTCGAGCGCGAGGTTGTGCACGCCGCCCTTGACAATGGCCGCCCCGTAGATGGTCTTCCATCCGTAGGTGGCCCCTCCGTAATGGGAGAAGGTCGTGTTCATTCCGTAGCCCGCAGGGTTCGCGGCGAAGTACGCCGGATCGGTCCCGAAGCTGACGAACATCGGGTACCCCGAGGGGGCGAACTCTCCGATCCCCGTGCTCCAGTCGGTGA
>JAKAYL010000020.1 GCA_021809545.1 Thermoplasmata archaeon | reverse complement strand
GCATCCTGGCGAACCTTCCCGTCCACAAGATCCTCAAGGAGAAGATCGGGGCGGAGATCCCTCCGCTCCTCATCCTCGAGGTCTGCTCCCCGAAGCACGCCCACCACGCGCTCTCCGTGGACCGGGACGTGGCCCTCCTGCTCCCGTGCAAGATCGTCCTCTCGAGCGAGAAGGGACGGACGAGGATCGCCCTCCAGCGTCCCACCACGGTCCTGGGGAAGCTCTTCCCGAGAGAGGATCTGAACTCCCTCGGCACCGAGGTCGAGACGGCCCTCCGGGCCGCCGTCGACGCCTCCGCCTGAGCTCTTCTTCGGTACCGAGGGGATGGCCCCCTCAGTGGGACGGGGTGCCTTTGGAGGAGGGCTTGCGCATCTCCTCCATCGCCTCCCAGAACTCGGCGGGCATCGCCCTGAGCTCCTGGAAGGTGTTGCCGACGAGCCATTCGCCGCCGTCGGAGGAGACCACCTGTCCCGTGATCCAGGAGGAGGTATCGCTCACGAGGAAGGTCGCAAGGTCGCAGATCTCCTGGTGGGTCCCGAAGCGCTGGAGGGGGATCCGCTGGCGGGCGGCTTCCTCGAAGTTCTGGTTGGCGATGAGCCGCTCCCAGGCTCCCGGCGTGGGGACGGGGCCGGGCGCGAGGGCGTTGAGCCGGATCCCGTGCTTGGCCCATTCCACGGCGAGGGAACGGGTGAGGGCGAGGACGCCCGCCTTGGCGCAGGCTGACGGCACGACGTGCGCCGCGCCCGTCCAGGCATAGGTGGCCACGATGCTGAGCACGTTCCCCTTCTGCTTCTTGGCGATCCAGCGTTTCCCGGCCGCCTGGGTCATGAAGAAGGTACCGTCGAGCACGGTGCCGACGACGCTGCGATAGGCGTTCTCGCTCAGCTTCTCCGTGCGGGCCATGAAGTTGCCCGCCGAGTTGTTGATCAGGATGTCGATCTTTCCGAAGTGTTCGTAGGCGGCCTCCACGAGCGCGTCGCAGGCCTTCGGGTCCTTGACGTCGGCCACCTTCCAGTGCGCCTCTCCTCCCCGCTCCTCGATGCTCCGGCAGGTCGCCCGGAGGTTCTCTTCCTTCCGGGAGCCGACCATCACCTTCGCTCCGAGGGTCGCGAAACGGTAGGCCATGCTCCGGCCGAGCCCGCTCCCGCCCCCGGTCACGAGCACGACCCGGTCCTTCAGGAGGTGGGGGGCGAAACGGAGATCGTCCACGACCCCGGGGAGGGGTCGGGAGCTGGCTTCAGCCATGGGTCTCCTCGAGGGCTCCGGCGAGCGCTCGGGCAAGATCGGCGATCTCCTGCGAAGGAGCTTTCCTGGCCACGAGCTGCTGGAGAGCGCTTCCGACTATGACGCCATCGGCCCCCATCGCCCGGTAGCGCCGCACGTCTTCGGGTGTGGAGACGCCGAAGCCCACGAGGACCGGGAGTCCCGGCCGGTCGCGGTGGACCGCCGATATGAGGGGGGAGAGCTCCGGCCCCGTGCGGGCTCCCTCGAGGGACTTCTCGTTCGTCACTCCCGTCGTCCCGTAACGGGAGACCAGGTAGAGGAAGGCGCCGGTCCGCCGGGCGAGGGTGCGCAGCCGCTCCTCGCTCGTGGCGGGTGACGCCAGGAGTACCACGTCCACTCCGACCTTCCGCCCCGCCGAACGGAAGGCGGCCGACTCCTCCACGGGGAGGTCGGGAACGATGACCGCGGAGGCCCCCGCTGCTGCAAGGTCTCCGAGCGCCACCGGGATGCCCCGGTGCTGGAGGACGTTGAGATAGGTCATGACCGCGCAGGGAACCCGGGAAGCGACCTGGGGAAGGAGCCGCAGGAGCCCCTCCCACCGCATTCCCGCGGCCAGGGCGTCGGAGGCGGCCTTCTGGATGACGGGTCCCTCGGCCATCGGGTCGCTGAAGGGGAACCCCACCTCCAGGCCGGTCAGCCCCGCCGAGCAGAGCACGTCCACGGTCTCGAGGTAGGTCTCCGGGGGGACGGAGCCTCCCATGAGGTAGGCCAGCAGGCTCCCCTTCCCCGTCCGGGCCCGGGCGGCGATCGCCTCACGCAGGGTGGCCATGACTGGCGACGACCTCCAGGTCCTTGTCCCCCCTTCCGGAGAGCGTGATCACGATCTTCTCGTCCCGGCGCATCGCCCGGGCACGTTCCACGGCGACGGCCACGGCATGGCAGGGCTCGAGGGCGGGCAGGATGCCTTCCGTGCGGGCGAGGAGATGGAAGGCCCGGAGGGCTTCCGCATCGCTCGTCGCCGTGTACTCCACCCGGCCCGAGTCCTTGAGGAAGGCGTGCTCGGGCCCGACCCCCGCGTAGTCGAGCCCGGGCGCGAGGGATTCCGTGGGCAGGATCTGCCCTTCGTCATCCTGGAGGAGGTAGGTCATCATGCCGTGGAGGACCCCGGGGGAGCCGCGGGTCAGGGAGGCGGCCCCTTCGCCCGTACCGTCCCCGCCCGCCTCGACCCCGAGGAGCTTCGTGCGGGTGGAGAGGAGCGGGTGGAAGGTCCCGATCGCGTTCGAGCCCCCGCCCACGCAGGCGACGGCGAGATCGGGGACATCTCCCCAGTGCCGCCGGGACTGGCGCCGGATCTCCTCCCCGATCACGGATTGGAAGTCGCAGACGATCGAGGGAAAGGGGTGCGGACCGACGGCGCTCCCGAGGAGGTAATGGGTGGTCTCGACGTTGGTGATCCAATCCCGGAGCGCCTCGTTGATGGCGTCCTTCAGGGTCCGTGTTCCCTGGGTGACCGGGTGGACCGTGGCCCCGAGAAGGCGCATCCGCTCGACGTTGGGCTTCTGGCGCTCCATGTCGACCTCGCCCATGTAGACCTCGGTCCGGAGGCCGAGCATCGCACCCACCATCGCGGTCGCGACCCCGTGCTGTCCGGCCCCTGTCTCCGCGATGAGCCGCTTCTTCCCGAGCCGTTTCGAGAGGAGCCCCTGGCCGAGCGCGTTGTTGAGCTTGTGGGCCCCGCCGTGGACGAGGTCCTCGCGTTTCAGGAAGATCTGGGCCCCGCCGATCTCGGCCGAGAGACGGGAGGCGGGATAGAGGGGCGTGGGGCGGCCCGCCCAGTCCTGCTGCAACTGTGCGAGCTCTCTCCGGAACCCTGAGTCCTTCCGGGCGGACCTCCACCCGGCCTCGAGCTCCTGCAGGGCAGGGATGAGCGTCTCGGGGACGTAGGCGCCCCCGTAGGGACCGTACCGTCTAGGCATGGCGGGCCTCCCACTTCCGGACCGCCTGGATGAAGAGGGACATCTTTTTCGGAGACTTGACCCCGGGGGAGCTTTCCACGCCCGAGGAGACGTCGACGCCGGCCGGGCACACGTCGCGAAGGGCGCTCACCACGTTGAGCGGGGTCAACCCTCCTCCGAGCAGGAACTTGATCTCCGGATGGTTTTCCACGAGGAGCCGCACGAGCCGGCGGTCAGGAGCCTGCCCCGTCCCACCCATCGCCCCGTCGCTCGCGGAATCCAGGTGCACGAAGGGAAAATCCTCGAGGCCCGCGGTCTCGGGCGGTGCGGCCGGTCTCCCGTCCGTCCGTTCCCGAGGAAGCCCCAGGGAGGGGATCACCCGGGTAAGGTGCTTTTGGGCGAGCCCGTCGGGGAGCTTGCCGTGCACTTGGACGAACTCGGCGCCGGTCTCCTTGAGGGCCCTCTCGACCGAGTCCACCGAGGGATCGACCAGCACCGCGACCGGCACGAACCGCCCGCTCGCCGCGCGGAAGATCTCCTTCGCCTCGACCCACGACCGATTGCGCGGGGAATGCGGGACGTTGATGACGACGCCCACCATGTCGGCCCCTTCCGCTGCCTCCAGGTCCCCCGGACCGGAGAGTCCGCAGATCTTGACCAAGAGATGCCGACCGCTCATGGTGTCCTCGCCTCCCCTCGGAGCGAGCGCACAAACGCCTCCTTGTCCGGGTTCCTCACGAACGCCGTTCCGACGAGCAGGGCCTCCGCACCGGCCTCTGCGTACCGGGCCGCTTCGGCGGGTCCTTCCACTCCGCTCATGGCGAGGAGGGGGATCGGGCCCGGACGGATCGTCCGCAGGACCTGCACCGCTCCGGCCACGTCCAACCGGAGCGTTTCCAGGTCCCGCGCGTTCACGCCCACGACATCGGGGTGGGCGCTCAACGCCGTCTCGATCTCCTCGGGGGCGTGTACTTCGACCACAGCCTCCATTCCCAGGCGGTGGGCGGAGGCCACCATCTGGGGGAGGGGGGCATCGAGGTCACCTGAGAGGGCCAGGCGGGCCAGGAGGAGGACCGCAGAGGCCCCGCAGGCCCGGGCCGCCTCCAGTTGCTCGGTCGCGACCACGAAATCCTTGAAGAGGACGGGAAGGGGGGAGCGACGGGTCACCTCGGCGAACTCCTCCAGGCTTCCCCCGAAGGCCTCGGGCTGGGGGATGACCGAGAGCGCCTCGACGCCGGAGCGGGTGGCGAAGCCGACGAAGCGCTCGGCGTCGAGAGGTTCGAGCGGCGTCGTCCCGTACCCCGGGGAGGCGTGCTTGAGCTCGACCATGAGGGCGGGACGCTGCCGCGCCCGGGAGAGCGCTCCGGCCAGCGAGGCCCGCTGCATCGAAAGGAAGACATCGGGCAACGGAAAATAATCGTAGTAGCCGCGGGCGATCTCCCGCCGCACCTCCTGGACCATGCCGGTGAGGAAACCTCTTCCCGCGGCCGGATTCAAGACCCCTCTCATCCCCAGTCCCTCGACTTCGCCAAGGCGCGGAGGGTTTCAAGCTTTGAGAGGGCCCGTCCGGAGGCGATCATCTCCCGCGCGACGGCCACCCCTTCCTCCAGGCCCGGGGCCCGGTCCATGATCCAGAGGGCCGCCCCCGCCGTCAGAAGGACGGCGCCGTAGCGTGCCCCCCGCGAGCTCCCGCGGAGGATCGCCTCCGCCTCGGCCGCCGCCTTCGGAGGAGGCAGCGGCTCCCAGGAGCCCTCCCGTTCCTCCGGGGCGAGGAGTTCCTCCGGGAGGAACCGTTCCATGGAGAGGCCGTGGGGGCCCTGAAGGAGCAAGGTGGAGGGCTCCTTCGGGGACAACTCGTCAGTCCCCGCGTCCCCGTGGACGGCCAGCACGGTAGTGCAGTTGAGGCGTGAAAGGACCTCGACCGCTTTGCGCCCGTAGTCGACCGAGTAGGCACCGACCACCTGGTACTTCGGTGCCGCGGGGTTCGTCAAGGGTCCCAATTGGTTGAAGATCGTGCGGATCCCGAGCGACTTCCGCAAGGGGGCCACGTTCTTCGTGGCCTGGTGGAAGAGCGGGGCATGCAGGAAGGCGAGGGACTCCTTCCGGAAGCTCTCGGTGGGAAACTCCACGGAGGTCGTGATGGGGAGGCCCAGGGCCTCGAGGAGATCCGAGGAGCCGCAGGGACCCCGGACGGAGGTGTTGCCGTGCTTGACGACCGGGCCCCCTGCGGCCGCGACGACGAAGGCCGCCACGGTCGAGACGTTGAACGTCGGGTGAGAGGCGCCCCCGGTCCCGCAGAGGTCCACCCCCTCCGCCGCCCCGGGAGGGGGGAAGGCACGGGCCATCGAACGGAGCGCGGTGGCGAAGCCGTAGAGCTCGTCCACGGTCTCCCCGCGCGTGGCCAGGGCGCTCAGCAGGGCGCCCGCAAAGGCCGGGGGATACCGGTTGGCGCAGAGTCCCGCTGCGAGCCGTCCGGCCTCCTCGGAGGAGAGTCCTGCGGGGGAGAGCGCCCGGGCGAGGAGGCCGGGGTCGGTCTCTGCCTCCCGTGCCTCCCCGCTCATCGGCGCGCCTCCTTCAGGAAGTTCTCGAGGATCCGGCGTCCCGCTCGCGTGAGATAGGATTCGGGATGGAACTGGACCCCCACGATGGGGTACCGGCGGTGCGCCAGGCCCATGAGGATCCCCCCCTCCTTCTCCCAGCTCGTGCGCTCCAGGCATGCGGGAAGGGAGGCCGGCTCCACCACCAGGCTGTGGTACCGGGCCGCGGGGAAGGGATTCGGAACACCGGTGTACAGTCCCTCGCCCCGATGCTCGACGAGAGTGGTCTCTCCATGACAGGGGTAGGGGGCCCGCACGATCCGGCCCCCGAAGTAGGCCCCGATCGCCTGGTGTCCCAGGCAGACCCCGAGGGTGGGGATCTCCCGGGAGAGGCTTCGGAGGATCCGGGGGGTGACTCCCATGAGTTCCTTCTGGGAAGGGTTCCCTGGTCCGGGGGAGAGCACCAGGGCATCGGGATCCGCCTTCTTCACCGCGGCCAGCGTTTCGTCCGAACGGAGGGTGAGGACCTCGGCGCCGAGGCTTCCCAGCGCCTGGGCCAGGTTGTAGACGAACGAATCCTGATGGTCGATGAGCACGAGCTTCACGGGAGCACGCCTCCGGGGAGTGCGAAGTGCGAGATAGGGTGTACCGACATCTGAGCTTCTCCTCCTACCGGAACCCCGGGCGGCCCACGAGGGCGCCCTCCACGGCGGAGAGCTTGACGAGCGTCTCCTCCCATTCCCGGCGGGGGGAGGAGGCGTGGACGATCCCGGCCCCGGCTCCGGTGAAGACCTTCTGTTGGGTGGCGAAGGCGCTGCGGATCGCCAGGGCGAACTCGCCGCGGCGGGTCCCTTGGAAGAAGCCCACGGCGCCCCCGTAGGGCCCCCGCCAGGTGCCCTCCTCCCGGCGCAGGAGCTCGGTCGCTCGGATCTTCGGGGCTCCGCTCACCGTTCCCGCCGGGAAGGCGGCGGCGAGGGCGTCGAGCGCCGTCCGCTCGGGAGCGAGCCGGCCCACGACACGGGTGACCAGGTGCTCCAACCGGGAGTAGGGTACGCGGACCTCGAGGCGGGAGAGATGCACGCTGCCGGTCGCCGCGACCCGGCCGATGTCGTTCCGTGCGAGGTCGACGAGCATGCGGTGCTCCGCGAGCTCCTTCGGGTCCCCCCGGAGGGGAAGGCGCGCGCGGGGACCCGAGGGGGGTGGGGGATACGGTCGCGTGCCGGCGATCGGGCTCACCGCCACGTGGCCCTCGGCGACCTCGACCACGCTCTCGGGGGAAGCCCCCGCGATCTCGATCTCCCCCCGACGGCCGCCCCGGAGGTAGTAGAGGTAGGCGTAGCGTTCCTTTCGGCGGAGCCGGTCCACGAGGGGGAGGAGCGTTCCCTTCAGGGACCGTTCCCGGCGGTGGGCCAGGACGACCTGGAAGGCCTCCCCGTCGAGGATCTCCTCGATGAGCCGCTCCACGGAGGCGCCAAAGGAGGCCGGGGTAGCCCGGTCCTTCACGGGCCCGGTGCGGAGGTCCCCCAAAGGGAGCGGGGGGGAGGACGAGGACCGGCCGAGGATCTCGGAGCGCTTCCAGTGGTCGTACGAATGGAACTCCGCCAGGGGGAACGGGGAACCCTTCGGGGTGGAGCGGGCGAGGAGCGGTTCGAAGAGGCCCACGGCGTCGAAGCCCACGTAGCCGACCCGGATCCGATGCTTCCGGTGAAGGGAGTCCTCCCGGAGCTCAGACTGGAGGGTCTCGGGGTCGCCGGGGCGGGTCCAGAGCGTGCGCTCCTCGGGGTCGAAGCCGTGGATCGCCCAGCGAGCGCTGCGCCCGGGGCTCGGTCCCCTCTCGAAGTAGAAGGCCGGCCCGGAAGTGGAAAGGGCCCGCTCCGCGAACTCGGCGAAGGGATTCCTGGCGTGCGCCAACTTTCTCCCGGTCACGTCCCCTCAGGACCGGTCCCACGGGGGGACGGGTCCGCTTTCGGGAACTAAGGGACGGAGGATCCGCAATTCGCGCAGAACTTGGCTCCCGCGGCGACGGGCTGGTTGCACTTGGGGCAGGTCTTCGGAGGAGGGGGTGCCGTGGAGGCGCCGCAGTTCGGACAGAACTTGGCTCCCACGGCGACGGGCTGGCCGCACTTCGGGCAGGGGGCGGTCGCAGCGGCCGGAGCCGGGGCTGGGGGCGCAGCGCCCGCGAGGGGCGTTCCGCAGCTCGGGCAGTACCGGAGCCCGGAAGGCACGAGGGCCCCGCACTTCGGACAGGGGCTGCTCGGTCCTCCTGCCCCGCCGCCCTGCATCCCGGCCATTCCGGGTTGCATGGCACCGTACATGCCGTAGCCCATGCCCATACCGGCCCCGAGACCGACACCGGCACCCGCGAGGGTTCCGGTCGCACCCGGGTTGGCGGCGGCGGTGGTCATGGCCTGTCCGGCCTGGTACTGCATGTAGTTGACGCCCAGGACCCCCATGGAGGAGCGGGTGTCGACGGCCTTCTGCACGTCCTCCGGCAGGTTGACGGAGAGTCCCTGGATCCGGTTGACCTCGATGCCGTAGGCGTCGAAGAAGTCCGGGGCCTTGCCCAGGATCATCTGCTCGATGGTGGAGAGCTGGGCCGCGATGTCGGTGACGCGCATTCCCTGCTCCTTCATCTGACCGAGGGTGTTGTAGGTCAGCAGGACCATCTGGTCGCGGAGCCGGTCCTCGATGTCGGCCTGGCTCTCCGCCCCGAAGGACCCCACGAACTGGGTGAGGAAGTTGTCCGGATGGTTGACCCGCCAACGGAAGTCCCCGAAGGTCCGGAGGGAGACGATGCCGAAGTCGGGGTCGCGGAACTGGAAGGGCTCCTTGGAGCCGTACTTCCCGTCGAAGAAGCGGCGTTGGATGTAGTAGACCTCGGCCTGCTGCTGGACCCCGGAGAGGGCCTGCACGAGCTTCCCGACGACCGGCGCATTCAGCGAGGTGAGCGCGTACCGGTCGGGCCGGTCGATGTACATGAGGACCTTCCCGTCCCGCATGAAGATGGCGTACTCGTCCTCGCGGACGACCACGTTGTCGTTCAGGCGGATGTTGCGCGGGACGCGCCACATCACATTGGGACCCTTGTAGGCGTCTTCCCAGATGATCGTCGCGGCGCCCCCGAAGGCGCTCTGTGCGGCCACTCCCGGTGCTGGTTTCTTTCCGAACAACATGTGTGCTTACCTTCGTGCGAATGGGATCACTGCAGGATCTTCTCCACGTCCATGACGCGGGTTGCGAAATTGTTCTCGAGGTCCTTGACGCTCCCCCGGAGCTGGTTCACGAGGGAGGCGATCTTGGCGGCGTCCTTGACGGCCACGGCATCCTCGATGGGCTTGAGCGCGCCGACGACCCCCTCGGCCGAGGAGAGGAAGCTCCAGTCCCGCTCGTAGAGGCGGTCGAGCTTCTCCGGGGTGAGCCGGACGGCGGGCGAGATGCCGGTGTAGCCCTGTTCAGCGTGGCGGATCTGTCCCTCCATCCGCTGGACCTCGGAGCGGAGGCTCCCGATGTCCGTGAGCCCGGTCACGACCCCGTTGCGGGCCATCTCCGAACGGAGAGAATCGAGCCGTTGCATCGCGATCGCCAGTCGGTCGGCGACCTGGATGCGCAGGATGGCGTCGGCGGTCCGCACATCCTCCCCGAGCCGGTAGGCCCGGAACCCGGGGATGAGGAGCTGGAGCCGCTTCAGTGCCCCGCGGTCCTGCTCGACCCTCTCCCGGATGTCCGGGGAGGCGCCTGCGGGGGGGACGGGAGGGCTGGGGGGGGCAGGGGGTGGCGGAGCGGCCGAGGTGCTGGCCCCACAAGAGGGGCAGAAACGGCTACCGGTCGCCACGGGCTGTCCGCACGAAGGGCATGGGGTCGTCGGGGGAGGTGGTGCTGCCTGCATAGTTGATTACCTTTGATTGCCGGGCCGGGTCTCCCCGGGGGCCACGACGCCGGTCGACCGGCGCCACTGCTCCCGCTCGGATTCCCGCTTATCCTCCACCTTCCGGGCGGAGGACTGCCACCAGGAGCCGGCCAGTCCCACGATGGCGATGACGAGGATGATGATGAGCAGGAAGACCCGGGGGGCGAAATCGTAGCCCGAGGCATTGTCACCGAAGGCAGAGTTGGGGGTCGCCAGATCCGCTCCGAGCAGCATGGCGATGCCGAACCAGAAGGCCCCGACGGCGGCCATCCCGAGGGAGAGGCCCCGGCTCAGGCTGCTCGCGAGATAGGTGGCGAGCGCCAGGATGATCGCAAGGATGCCCGTGTAGAGCATCGCGTTGTAGTATCCGTTCGCTGGAAAGGCAAGGAAGAGGAGGTACCCGATGAGGACGAGGATGAGGAAGACGACCGCAGCTATCACGAGGGCGAAGAAGCTGGGACTCCGGCCGGAAGGGTTGCTGGACTGCATAGTTTTGACCCCTGATTATACAGTAAGGACCAGTATAAGACCATTGGGGGGACGGCGAGAGGGTCGGGGCGCTGGCCGGTGCGCGCGAAGGGAACTTCGGCGTCAGCGGGGGGTCGTGCCCTGCGGGGACAGCCCGCCGCGCACGAGGAAGGCCTGGACGGCCTCGTCCAGGGCCGCGGGGGCGGAGAGGTTGGGCAGGTGGTCGGCCCCGGGGATCTCCCGGAACTCCGCGTGGCCCAGGGTCTCGCTGAGTTTCCGGGAGGACCAGCGGAGGGCGGGAAGGTCCTCCGAGCCGCTCAGGACGAGGACGGGGAGGGTGAGCGCCGGGAGCTGGTCGGGGGTGAGGTGGTAGGTCGCGAACCGGTGGCTCCGGTCCGTCACGATCTCCTCGAAGTTCTTCCGCAGCATCTCGACGAGGCGGGTGCGCTCGAGGTCCCGGACGCGGGGGGCGAACGCGGAGAGGAGGTGGGCGACGACCGCTTCCGTCTGGCCCGCCCGTAGGTCCTTCTCCGCGACGGTGAACAGCTGTTCCAGTTCCTGGAAGGAGCGTTGGAGGGCCGGGTCGGGGGGAGGCGGAAAGAGGCCGAATCCCGAGCCCACGGTGACGACCCGGCGCACCCGGCCCGGGTACCGCAGGGCGAAGTCGAGGGCGACGGCCCCGCCCTGGGAGGCCGCGAGGATGTCCGTGGAGGGGCAGCCGAGCTCGTCCAGGAGGCACCGGAGGTCCTCGGAGCAGGAGTAGGGGGCGGTCGCGGGCGGGGACTCCCCGAAGCCGCGCACGTCGTAGCGGATGACCCGGTGCGTCCTCGGGAAGGAGAGGAGCTCCCGGTTCCACATCCGGCGGTCCGCGATCCCCGCGTGGAGGAGGACGAGAGGGAAGCCGTGGCCGAGGACGTCGTAGGTGAGCGCCCCGCCGGGGACCCGGACGGTCCCGGTGTGCGCCTCGGCGATGTTCATCTTCACGGGGATCGCCCCCGGGCCGCCTCAGGTGGGGATGACATTGATCGACTCGCCTCCGTGGCGGCTGGAACGGGTCCGCACGTCGCAGAAGAGGGGGGTGTGGAACCCTCCCCCGCTCACGAGGCAGGTCCCGACCGGCAGCGCCTGGATGATCTCCGTCATGCCGTCCGTCAACCCCTCGATGGACTGCGAGATGGCCCGCACATCGAGGGGGTTCGTGACTTGGAGGATGAGCTGGGTCGCGCACTGGGAGAGCACGTTCTTGTCGACCCGGGCCGGCCGCTGGCTCACGATGCAGAGCCCGAGGCCGAACTTCCGCCCCTCGCTCGCGACCGTCTTCAGGATCCGGGAGGACATCGCCTGCCCCTGCTGGGGGCAGTAGTTGTGCGCCTCCTCGATCACGATGAAGAGCGGGGGGATCTTCCCCCGCTTGCGCTGCTCGAAGAAGGTGCCGAGGATCCGGGTGACCACGAGCTCCGAGACATCGGGGGCGATCCCCCGCAGGTTCACGATCGTCATCTTCCCCTCCACGATGAGCTCGTGGAGCGAGGTCCCGACGGGAGCGAGGAGCTTGGTCTCCTCGAGGTACTCCAGTTTCTCGGCGAGGGACTCGAAGGTGGGGTTCCCCTCCTCCGCGGCCCGGGCGTGGGCGAGGCGGATGAGGTCCTTCAGGGTGTACTCGGCGTTCGCGGTGGAGGCGGCCTCGAGGAGCCCCTTGAGCGGCGCCACGTAGCCCCGGACGTTCGTCGAGCCCATGAAGGTCAGGAGCTCCCGGGCGTCCAGGTTCTTCAGCGAGAACGTGAGGGGATGGGCGTCCCGGTTGAGCGTGGTGTCGGGGGAGAATTCAAGGATCTTCTCCTTGAAGCCCCGCGACTCGACCCCGAAGCGCTCCGCGTTCCGCATCTTCTCCGAGCGGAACCGCAGGCTCCCGTACTCCCCGTGGGGGTCGATGATGACGCAGGTGACGTTGTGCTTCAGGAACTCCTCGAGGAGGACCCCGACGAGGTAGCTCTTCCCGCCGCCCGTCTTGGCGAGCACGCTCAGGTGCCGCTGGACGAGCTGGTTGATGTCGAGCTCGACCTTGAGGGCGTGGCCCCGGAGCATCCCGACGTAGGCGCCGGTCTTGCCGTTCTCCTTGAGCCCCATCACATCGGCGATGAGGGACTCGTCGGCCCGGAAGACCGTGGTGCCGGGCTTGAAGGGGAGCTGCGGGACGGCGACGATGCCGTTCTCCCGGAAGCCGACGACGTTCGCCTTCCCGAAGAGGGCATCCGCGAGGTTGTAGGGAGAGCCGTGGGCGATGGTCTCGAGCGTGCGCTCGGCCGTCGCATCGCTCTTCCTCTCGAGCTGGGAGATCTGGCAGAGCACGCGGTGGTGGGTGTCGTCCTCCACCGAGAGGTACTCCCCCCGCTCGACGGGGGTCGTCAGGGCGACCTTGAACTGGCCCACCCCGACGTCCCCGTAGATGCGGCCGACCTCTTCCAGCGCCATGTACCCCCGGTACTATTCGTCGGGGGTTAAATCTCCTCTCCCTCCACCGGCAAGGGGGGGGAGACCCGGGACTGCGGGGCGGAGTCCAGGGGTGGGAGGCGGCACCCAAAAACTTCATGAGGAGACGCGGGAAGGGTAGGGTGTGCACAACGGAACGGGGTACGGCCGCTCGAGCAGGGCGCGCACCGACCCGGGCATGATGCAATTCCTACATGGATCCCAGCATGGCAACTGACGTGGAAGAACTCGAAAAGAAGCGTGGCGAGGCCAACACGAAGGCCGACGCGTACAGGGCAAAGCGCGACACGCTGAACTCGGAGGTCCGGGCTCTCATGGACCGGCGGGCCACTCTCATCCGCGACATGCGGGACAAGAGCGACGCGGCCTGGGCGAAGCGCAACGAGCGCGACCGGCTGAACGATGCCGTCCGCGAGGCGAAGAAGAACCGGGAAGAGTGGAACCAGAAGGTGAGCCACCTGACCGAGCAGCTCCACGAACGCCGGAAGACGCACGACGTGAAGAAGGGGAACGTCTCCCTCTGGCGCCTTCTCAAGGACCTCGAGTTCAAGCACATGACGAGCAGCCTCTCCAAGGAGGCCGAGGAACGCCTCATCGGCGAGATGCAGCGCATCCAACGGGAGATCAAGTCCCAGGAGGAGAAGTTCCGCAAGGACCCGGAGGTCCTCGTACTCACCAAGGAGCTCGACGAGGCGAAGGTCCTTGCCGAGAAGCACCACCAGGAGGTGGAGCAGAGCGCGGCCTCGGCCCAGAAGAACCACGAGGAGATGGGGCACCTCTACGAGGAGGTGGACAAGCTGCGCCGGGAGCTCGACGAGCTCCAGGGGAAGATCACCACGGTCAAGACCGCGAGCGACGAGGAGCACCAGCACCACATCGCCGCCATCGAGGAGGTACGGGACATCGAGAAGCTCCTCTTCGCGGCGAAGCGCAAGGCGGCCGGCGAGGCCGGCACGGAGGAGGCCCCGAAGGAGGACGACCTCTTCGCCCGGATCAAGAAGGGCGGGAAGATCTCCACCGAGGACCTCCTCGCCCTCCAGAAAGGGTGAGCCTCCCCGGGTCTCCCCGGCGAGGGGGCCGGATTCCGGACACGCGTTTATAAGGTAAGCCGCGTGTCGAAATCCAAGCACTGATGCGCGAGGTCAAGATCCACCAGGAAGCGCTCTTCAAGGTCCGCGAACTCTACGAGTCCGTGATGGCCGCCGCCTGCCACGGGCTCTTCGCGCGGGAAGGCGCCATCGTGGGATCCGAGATCGCCACCCAGGCCCTCAAGGACAAGGAGCACTACTTCCAGAAGGCGGAGGAACTCCTCAAGGCCTACGGTTGGGTCGAGGACGTGGAGTTCGGAACCGACCGGATCGTCGTCAAGGGCAGCATCGAAGCGGGCAACGGAGGAGCCCCTTCCTGTCACAGACTGCGGGGCATGCTCCGTGAGCTTTATGAACGTAAGAGTTCTACCCGTCTCAACTGCCTTGAGGAAGAATGTGTCAGCAACGGGAAGGATTCATGTGTCTTTCGTATTCAGGCAGCCTGAGGCAGCAGGGGTGAATTGAAGTGGTCGGAGAAGACGTTAACGAAGTCGTAAAGAATCTCAAGTCGCGCATCGGAGCCATCGCCGCCGCACTCATCTCCCGGGATGGCCTCGTGCTCTCGGCCGATGTCCCCACGGGCGTCTACACCGAGACCTTCGCCATCATGTGTGCCACGATCCTGGGCGCCGCCGCCACCGCCAACACCGAGCTCAACCGTTCTCCCCCCAACCATATCATCGTGGATGGAACGGATTCCAAGACCCTCATCGTAGGCAGCGGAAAGAAGGCGCTCCTCGTCGCCGTCGTGAACCACGACACCGAGACGAACGGCGCTCTGGCCGAACTCAGCAAGGTCGCGGAAGCCGTCAAGACCGGGTAAGCCGGTCTTTCCCTCTTCCACCCGCCGCACCGTCTCCGCCTCTTGGCCTGCGCGGAGCTCTTTCGCAGGACCCACGCCTCCTAGGATTCGTTAGTACATCCGCGGACCCTTCCGCTTTCTTCCGTGCGAGCGACCGGGGGCCGGTCTAGGACGGGCACTCCTCTTGCGACAGGGTGGATCCCATCGTCGCCCTGCAGTCGGCCCGGATCGAGTCCGAGGTGCGGGTTCAGAAAGTGCCCGTTATCGCTCCCTGCACCCCCACCTTTTCTCGCTGGAAACGCTGCGCGAGCATTCGCAAACCACGTCATTGCGCGTCGTACGGCGCTATGGTGTGGGTTCGAGCAGTGTGCTTGCGCTGTGCGAAAGAGTTCACATGTCCCGAATCCCCCTTTTCTGTCCTGAGCCGGGACACGTTGCGTGCCCTTCTACGAGGGCCTCTTGTCGAGGGGCGCGGAACCTGTACGAGGAGGGGTTAGGTGATGCCTTTATGGGGTAGCTGTACATACAATGTTCATGATTTCGGAGCGGGTCCGTAATCTCGAGATGTCGGGCATCCGCAAGATGTTCGACGCCGCCCCCGAGGATGCCATCAACCTCGGGCTGGGGGAGCCCGATTTCAGCCCGCCTGAGGTCGTCAAGGAAGCCCTCTTCCAGGCGGTCCGCGAGGGGTTCAACAAGTATGGCCCTTCCCGTGGGATCCTTCCGCTCCGGGACACCATCGCCCGGATCTACGAGGAGCGCTATGGCCCGGCGAGCCGGGACAACGTGCTCGTCACGATCGGTGGCTCCGAGGCCCTCGCGGTCGCGGCGCTCAGCCTCTACGAGACAGGGGACGAGGTCCTGGTCCCTAACCCGGGATTCGTGCTCTACTCCCCGCACGCCCGGATGGCGGATGCCCGCCCGGTCCCCTACTCCCTCAAGGAGGAGAATTCCTTCCTTCCCGATTTCGGGGAGATCGAGAGCAAGATCACCCGCCGGACGAAGGCGATCGTGGTCAACTCCCCCTCGAACCCCACGGGGACCGTCTACTCCCGCCGGGTGGTGGACCGCCTGGTCGACCTGGCCCTGAAGCACGATCTCACGATCATCTCCGACGAGGTCTACGAGGAGATCCAGTACCTCAACGAGCCCTACAGCAGCTTCTGGGGGCGGCTCGACAACGTCATCGTCGTGAACTCCTTCAGCAAGATCTTTGCCCTGACCGGCTGGCGCCTCGGCTACATGCTGGGCGAGAAGGAGTTCGTCGAGCAGGCGAACAAGCTCCATTACCACCTCGTCGCCTGTGCTCCCACGCCGCCTCAGATCGCCGCCCTGAAGGGGCTGCAGGCCCCGAAGGACGAGGTGCAGGCCATGGTGCGGGAGTTCCGCGCCCGGCGGGACCTCATCGTCAAGGAGATCCGGAACATCAAGGGGATGCACTGCGTCACCCCGACCGGAGCCTTCTACGCCTTCCCCAGCTTTGACTGGAACCTGACCGACGCCGAGGCCGCCAACGCTCTGCTCCAGCGGGGGCTCCTCTGCACCCCCGGCTCCGCCTTCGGTTCGCTCGGGAAGGGACACCTGCGCTTTTCCTTTGCGAACTCGCGCGAGAACATCTCGAGGGGGATGCAGATCCTCTCGGAGTTCGCCGCCGAGCAGCGATGAAGCCGTACCTCCTCAGCCTCTTCTTCCGGGTCCTCTCCAAGTTCAGCGGTGATGCCAAGAAGGGTCACGCCCTCTCCGCCATGGCGGACGAGATGGCCGCCCTGACGCGCCTCAGGCGTGTCTCCCGCCGCGCCAAACCGCTTAAATAAACCCGCGGCCGTCGGTACGGTTGGAGAGTAACGGATCATGACCACCTTGAGGATCCCCCAGACGGGAACGGAGCGATTGAAGCGCGGCTTTGCGCGGATGCAGCAGGGAGGCGTGATCATGGACGTCACGAACGCCGAGCAGGCCACGATCGCCGAGACCGCCGGCGCGGTGGCCGTCATGGCCCTCGAGCGGGTCCCGGCGGACATCCGGGCCCAGGGCGGCGTAGCGCGCATGGCCGACCCGAAGAAGGTCCGGGAGATCCTGGATGCCGTGAGCATCCCGGTCATGGCCAAGGCCCGCATCGGCCACACGGCCGAGGCGAAGATCCTCGAGCACCTCGGGGTCGACATGATCGACGAGTCCGAGGTCCTCACCCCCGCCGATCCTTTCTTCCACATCGACAAGAAGCCCTTCCACGTCCCCTTCGTCTGCGGGGCCCGGAACCTGGGCGAGGCCCTCCGTCGCATCGACGAGGGCGCCGCCATGATCCGGACCAAGGGCGAGGCTGGGACGGGGAACGTCGTGGAGGCCGTCCGCCACCTCCGGGCCATCACGGGGGACATCGCCTCCCTCCGGCAGATGGGCGACGAGGAGCTCCGCCAGTACGTGGCGAAGGAGCGGGTCTCGATCGAGCTCGTCCGGGAGGTCCGGGATCTGGGCCGTCTCCCCGTGGTCAACTTCGCTGCCGGAGGCATCGCGACCCCCGCGGACGCCGCCCTCGTGCGGATGCTCGGGGCGGACGGCGTCTTCGTCGGGAGCGGCATCTTCAAGGCCAAGAACCCGCGGAAGGTCGCCCATGCGGTCGTCGAAGCCTCCCTCCACTACACGGACAGCGCCAAGCTCGCCGAGGTCAGCACCGGGCTCGGAGAGCCGATGCGGGGCATCGAGATCACCGCGCTCCCCCAGGGGGAGCTCCTGCAGCAGCGGGAGTCCCGCCGGGAAGCCGGGGCCGAGTCCCACTGAAGTTTTCCCGTCCCCTGCCGCGGCGCTCCTCATGAAGCGGACCCGGCCCGGACCGTCGGAGGTCACCCCTCTCGCTCGCGCCCTCCTCCGGTGGCACCGGAGCCAAGCCCGCCCGCTCCCCTGGCGCCGGTCACCCACTCCATACACCGTATGGATCTCCGAGATCCTCCTTCAGCAGACCCGTGTGGCCCAGGCGTCTCCGTACTTCGAGCGATTCCTGGAGAGATTTCCCACCCTCGAGTCCCTGGCCCGGGCCCCCCTCACCGAGGTCCTCAAAGCCTGGCAGGGGGCGGGGTACTATGCCCGGGCGCGGAACCTCCACCGTTGCGCCCGCCTTCTGAGGGCCCGGGGGACCGCTCGTCTTCCGTCGACCGTAGAGGAGCTGGAGCGACTGCCCGGCATCGGTCCCTACACGGCCCGGGCGATCGCCAGCCAGGCCTTTGGTGTCCCCGTGGTGGCGCTGGAGTCGAACGGTCTCCGGGTGGCGGCCCGGTGGACGTTGGAACGGGGAGACCTCCGGAAGGCGGCCGTGCGCCGGAGGCTGGAGGAAAAGCTCCGGGTCGAGCTCCCGTCAGAACGGGCCGGGGAGTTCAACGAGGCGGTCATGGAGTTGGGAGAGACGGTGTGCACTCCCAAGTCTCCTGCCTGCCCAAAGTGCCCGGTGTCGAAACACTGCCGGGCCCGCGGAGAGCTAACGGATCCGGCCGAGGTGCCCGCTCGAGCCCCGCGGAAGCCGCGTCCTCACGTGAGAGCGGCCGTCGTGGTCCTGGAACGGGAGGGACGGTGGCTGGTCCAGCGCCGCCCTCCCGGCGGCTTCCTCGGGGGCCTGTGGGAGTTTCCCGGAGGGAAGATGCTCGAGGGGGAATCCCCCGAAGCGGCCGCCCGGAGAGAGCTGCGGGAGGAGACCGGCTGGGAAGCCGGTCCCCTGGAATTCCTCGGGACGGTTCGCCATGCCTACAGCCACCTCACCGTGGAACTGTGGAGCTACCGGGGATCCCCGGGGCCCCGTTCGGCCGATGGCAGGGGCTCCGGACGGTGGGTCGATGCGGCGGGATTCGAGCGGCTCCCCGTGCCCAAGGCGACGACCTTGGTCGCAGAACTGGCTCGCAAGGCCGGAGCCTCTCCCGGAGCGCGGCCTCGTACGTCCGCTCGGGGGAGGCCCAGGGAGGCCCCCGCACGGCGGAAACCTGTGAAGGACGCTACGCGAGCAGCGGGACCTGGAGCCGGTCCATCAGCACATCGCTGAGGAGCGAGATCGCCTTCAGGATCCGCCGGTCCGTCACCGAATAGAAGACGACGTTGCCCTCCCGGCGGGAACGTACGACTCCGTGGGATTTCATCATGTTAAGGTGCTTCGAGACGGTCGGGATGGGCTGCCCGAGACGCACAGCGATGACGCTCACCGACAGCTCTTGATCCCCGATGAGCCGGAGGATGCTGAGCCGCACCGGGTTCGAGGTCGTCTTGCACATCGCAGCCTGCATCTCGTAGAGCCTCTGCTCGAAGTCGCTCTTCCGTTCGTGCGTCATCCCCACACCTACCCTGCGATGAAACTAGCGCCCGGCCTATATACCTAATCTCCAAATTCCGAAATTTGGGAAACAGTCAGTAAGCGAAGTTATGCTCCCTCGCTTCTTATTGTCGGTAAGGCAGGGGTTTCCGTGCGAGACCTTCGCTCGCTTTCCATTTTCTGGAAATGGAATGTAGATTATATAGACGCCCTCCCGTAATTCGTTCGGGGCTGAGGAAGATGGCAGAAAAGATGGCGATGATCCTCTTCTCGGGGACCGTCGACAAACTGATGGCAGGGAGCATCATGGCTGGCGGAGCAGTGGCGATGGGGATGGACGTGGACATCTTCGTCACCTTCTGGGGACTTGTCGCCTTCCGCAAGGACATGGCGGACAAGAACCAGCGGATGAGCCAGGACTTCGCAGAGATGATCCCGCAGTTCGGGAAGGCCATGGCCGCGAAGAAGATGCCCAGTTGGATCGAGAACCTGAAGAAGGTCAAGGGACTCGGGAACGTGAAGATCCACGTCTGCTCGATGATGTCCGACGTCATGGAGTGGAAGAAGGCGGACTTCGTCGACCTCGTGGACGACGTGATCGGGGTCGGGAGCTTCATCGACATGGCGAAGGAAGCGAAGATGACGCTGTTCATCTGAGGAGAACATGAGCGCAGTCACTCAAATGCAGATGAGCGAGTCCCAGCTCCGCGCCCTTCGGACGACCATCGTGGACGCCCGCGGAACCGCCTGCCCGGGCCCGCTCCTGGATGCTAAGAAGGCCATCACCACCCTCCCTGTGGGGGGAGTCCTCGAGACGCTCTCCTCGGACGAGGGCACCAAGGTCGACATTCCCACCTGGGCCCGGAAGACCGGGCAGGAGTACCTCGGGACGATCAACGAAAGCGGGTACGACCGCATCTTCGTTCGCCGTCTCAAGTAGGACGCGCTCCCACACAACGAAGGCTCCTGGAGGGCACACATGGCAGCCGCAGGCTTTGAGCCGAGGATCCTCGTCCTCTCGACGAACGCGATCTCCGACCCGGGCATTGACTATGCCGGGTCGGGGCACGTGCACTACCCCGCGGCCGCGCGCGTGCTCCGGTTCCCCTGCTCCTCCATGATCCGGCCCGAGTTCATCCTCCACGCTTTCCGGAGCGGGTTCAGCGGGGTCCTGATCGCCGCGGACGGCGGGGACTGCCCCTACCTCCGGGACTGCCCGGAGCGCACCTCCCGGCGGATCAACGATGCCTATGCCCTCCTGAAGGCGAACGGCATCGATCCCTCCCGGCTGCGGATGTCCGGGATCTGCTCGGTCTGCTCGGAAGCGTTCGCCAAGCACGTGAAGAGCCTCTACGAGGCCGTCCAGAAGCTGGGGCCGGTCGTGCCCCCGGGGGCCTGAGGACCATGGTGGAAGCCGTGACCGTGGCGCCGAAGACCGCTGAGCACTACGACGTGCTCGTGGTCGGGGCCGGTATCGCGGGGATGGAAGCCTCCCTCACCCTCGGCGACATGGGGATGAAGGTCCTCCTGGTCGAGAAGAGCCCCACGATCGGGGGGCGCCTTCTCCTTCTCAGCAAGGTCTTCCCGACGCTGGACTGCGCGAGCTGCATCAGCGGGACGAAGACCTCGGGGACCTCCCATCATCCCAACGTGACGATGATGACCTACTCGGAGGTCTCCGAGATCCGCCGGAACGACAAGGACGGGAGCTTCTCCCTCCGGTACGTCGAGAAGCCGCGGTACATCGACACCGCGCTGTGCACCGGCTGCGGGGAGTGCGAGAAGGCCTGCCCCATCATCCTGCCCAAGGAGACCGAGTACGGTCTCCGGGGACGGAAGGCGATCTACATCCCCTTCGACACCGCGGTGCCGAAGAAGGCGGTCCTCGACCTCGACAATTGCATCTTCTGCGGCGCCTGCGAGCGGGTCTGCCCGGCCGACTCGATCGACTTCCTCCAGGCTCCCCGCGAGCACGAGGCCGAGGTCGGGGCCGTGATCCTGGCCACGGGCTTCGAGCCCTTCCCCATCGAGAAGAAGGAGAGCTACCACTACGGCCAGTTCCCCAACGTCGTGACCTCCCTCCAGATGGACCGCCTGACCGGGCCCACGCGCCCGTTCAACTCCATCCTCCGTCCGTCCGATGGCAAGGAGCCCTCGAACATCGCCTACGCGCTTTGCGCCGGCTCGCGCGACAAGACCGTCGGGAACCTTCGGTGCTCCCAGGTCTGCTGCATGTACTCGATGAAGCAGGCCCAGCTCATCCTCGGGACCCTGCCGGCGGCCGATGTCACGCTCTACTACATGGACATCCGGGCCTACGGCAAGGGGTTCGAGGAGTTCTACCAGCAGACCAAGGCGATGGGCGTCAAGTTCGTCCGCGGACGGGTCGCCCAGGTGGAGGAGGAGAAGAACGGCGACCTGACGGTCTACCACGAGGATACCGAGGGACCCGGGGGAAAGGGAAAGTCCACCCACGACCTCCTGGTCCTCTCCGTCGGGCTCCTGCCCATGCGGGGGATCGAGAAGGTGTTCAAGAACGCCACCCTCGAGCTCGACGAGATGGGCTGGGTGAAGCTGCGCGACGAGACCCGGAGCCCCTCCGAGACGAGCATCGACGGGGTCTTCTCCGCCGGGACCGCCTCCGGTCCGAAGGACGTCCCGGACTCCATCGCAGAGGCCGCCTCGGCGGCGGCCCAGGCCGTCGGCTACGTCCTCTCCTGGCGGGAGAAGACGGGGGCCGCGGTGGGGATCCCCCTCCCGAAGTCCATGCCGGTTCCCATGCCCCAGGCCGTTGAGGTGGCGGCGAAGTGACCATGGCGAAGGTCGTGCTCGACAAGCCGGGCGAGGCGAAGGAACCGGCCCGGATCGGGGTCTACGTCTGCCATTGCGGGGGCAACATCTCCGACTACGTCGACGTCGCCAAGGTCGCGGAGACCGTGGCGAAGGAGGACGGGAGCGTCGTCGTCAGCAAGCACCTCATGTTCGACTGCTCGGACGTGGCGCAGCAGGAGATGATCGACGACATCCAGAAGCTGAAGCTCAACCGGCTGGTGACGGCCGCCTGCTCCCCCAAGCTCCACGAGGCGACCTTCCGGGCCGCGGCCAAGCGGGCCGGCCTCAACCAGTACCTCACCTACCACGCGAACATCCGGGAGCAGTCCTCCTGGCCCCACAGCGACGACCCCCACGGGGCCACGGAGAAGGCGACGAGCCACGTGCGCTCCGGGATCGCCTACGTGAAGTCCGCGCAGCCGCTCGACGTCCTGCGGTCGGAATCCACCCAGAGCGTGATGGTGGTGGGGGGAGGGGTCACGGGACTCCGGGCCGCCCTCGACCTCGCGCGGATGAACGTCCGCGTCTACCTCGTCGAGAAGGCCCCCTACCTGGGAGGGCACGTCGCCGAGCTCGCCTCCACCTACCCCCTCGGGGAGAAGGGGATCGCCATCGTCCAACGGCTCGTGTCCGAGATCCAGGAGCAGCCGAACATCACGGTCTTCACCAACGCCGAGCTGGTCTCCTTCAAGGGTTACGTGGGGAAGTTCTCCGTGACCGTCCGGATGAACCCCCGCTACGTGGTCGACCGGTCCCCGCGCTTCGCGGAGGCCATCGAGGCGTGCCCCGTCCAGGTGCCCGAGGAGTTCGACCACGGGCTCACCGTGCGGAAGGCGATCTACTGGCCGCGGGGCCCGACGGTGCCTCACCTCCCCCTCATCGACCTGGGGCTCTGCACCCGGTGCGGGGCCTGCGAACGTCTCCTCGGAAAGGCGGTCCGCTTCGACCAGCCCCCGGAGAACCTCGAATTGCAGGTGGGCAGCGTGATCGTGAGCACCGGCTTCGAGGACTACACCCCGGCCCTCGGCGAGTACGGCTACGGGGAGATCCCGGATGTGGTCACCCTCCCGGAGTTCGAGCGGATGCTCGAGTTCGGAGACGGGAGCGGTCTCCGGCACAACGGCCACGCCGTGGGCTCGATCGCCTATCTCTACTGCGTCGGGAGCCGTCAGAAACCCGGGGAGGCGACCACCCCGGGGTCCCCCGCCCACGCGTACTGCTCCCGGTTCTGTTGCAACGCCACGATCCACAACGCCCTCGACGTCTCCGGCCGGTACCCCGACGTTCGCCTCTACCACTTCTACCGCGACATCCGCACCTACGGCCGGAACGAGCTCCTCTACGAGAAAGCCGGGCGGGCGGGGAGCATCTTCGTGCGCTACACCGAGGACCACCCGCCCGTGGTCTCCCAGCGGGACGGCACGGCCCACGTCACCGTCCAGGCCTCGATCCTCCAGAACGAGGCGGTCGACTTCCCGGTCGACCTGGTCGTCCTCGTGACCGGGATGGTCTCCCGCGAGAACCGGTCGCTCAACGAGATGCTCTCCCTCCCCATCGGCCCCGACGGGTTCTACCGGGAGGTCCACCAGAAGCTCCGTCCGGTCGAGACCAACACCGCGGGGCTCCTCATCGCGGGGACCGCCCAGGCCCCCAAGGACATCCGGGAGACCCTCTACTCCGGGTCCGCCGCCGCGGCGAAGGCCGCTACGTTCGCCCTCAAGAAGGAGCTCGAGCTCGAACCCTTCGTCGCTTTCGTGGACCCGGCCCGATGCTCGGCGTCCGGGAAGTGCGTCGCCGAGTGCCCGTACGGGGCCATCGAGCTCCGGGAGCAGGGGGACTTCGGCAAGAAGGCGTGGGTCAACAGCGCGGTCTGCAAGGGCTGCGGGGCCTGCGTCGCCGTCTGCCCGACGGAGGCGATCCAGCGGGCGGGCTTCTCCAACGACCAGATCCGGGACATGATCCGCGCCCTCGGGGTCGCGGAGGAGGGAGCATGACGACCAAGAAGCCGTTCACCAGCAAGGCCTACCGGGAGAAGACGGGGGCGACCGCCCCGAAGGCTGCGACCGAGCTCCGCAAGACGCAGTTGGAGATCTCCTCCAAGATCAACGGGGCCCTGAAGACGGGGCCGAAGACCATCCCCGAGATCGCGGAGACGACGGGTCTCCCCTCGGCGAAGGTGATGTGGTACCTCATGACCTACTACAAGTACGACCTCGTGCGACCGGTCGGCAAGACGGAGGAGGGATACTATCAGTACGCCATCCGGCCGAAGGGGGGTTGAGCATGGCGACCGAGACCCCCCACGTGTCGAACCCGCACCTCCTGCGGGACATCCAGAAGCTCGGGGCGTTCGACGTGAGCGCCTGTTTCAGCTGCGGGACCTGCACCTCGGTCTGTCCCCTCTCCGACGGGACGACCGTCTTCCCCCGGAAGATCATCACCTACGCCCAGCTCGGCCTCGAGGAGAAGATCCTGGCGAGTCCCGAGCCGTGGCTCTGCTACTATTGCGGGGAGTGCACGGACAACTGCCCCCGGGGCGCGGACCCCGCGGGGTTCATGATGGCCACCCGGCGCTGGCTGACCACGAAGTACGACGTGACCGGGATCTCCAAGCGCCTCTACGGGTCCAAGCTCGCCGAGTGGATCGGCATCGGGCTCCTCGTCCTCCTGGCGGGACTTCTCGCTTTCTGGTACCACGGGCCCATCGTGACCAGCACGGTCGCGCTCTCCACCTTCGCCCCGATCCAGCTCGTGGAGCTCGCCGACTGGGTCGTCCTCGGGGTCTTGAGCGTCTTCCTGCTAGTGAACGTCTTCCGCATGTACTACTACACTGTGCTCCGGATCCCGGGGAAAAGGATCCCCTTCTCGGCCTACGTCAAGAACGTCCTCATCCTGCCGATTACGTTCTTCACGCAGTACAAGTTCGCCTCCTGCAAGAAGGATCCGAAGAAGCACTGGTTCTCGCACCTCAGCCGCTACCTCGGCTATGCGATGCTCTTCGTGCTCGCGGTCTTCCTCCTCTCGGAGTGGCAGACGGACACCTACTATCCGCTCTGGAGCCCCATCATGCTGCTCCAGTACGCGGCGGCCGGCCTGCTCATCTACGGCCTCTCGGGCCCCCTCTACGGGCGCCTCAAGAAGACGGAGAACCAGTACAAGTACTCCCACTCGACGGACTGGATGTTCCTCTTGCTCCTCCTGGCCACCGCGCTCACCGGGGTCGCCGTCGTCACCTTCAAGTACACCTACCTTCCCTGGGCCGCGTATATCACCTACGCCTTCCACCTCATGCTGGTGACCGCGCTCCTCGTGCTCGAGGTACCCTTCGCCAAGTGGTCCCACATGGCGTACCGGACCTTCGCCCCCTACTTCGCCAAGCTGCAAGCCCTCCGGGGGACGCCCCTCGCTGGCGGAAGCAAGTCGGGCTAGGCAAGAGGCGCCCCATGGGCCTCCGGGAGTCCCGCGAGCTCCGCAAGCCGTTCGACGCCTTCTCCGCGGCCGGGAAGTTCCCGGTAGGAGGATCGCTCCGTTCCGGGGATATCCGCCGCCCTCTGGGGTCTCCTCGGTGCGTGGCTCTGCCCGCCCATGGGACATCCGACTCCGATAGGCGGCCCAAAGATACAGAGATAAGCGGGGGAGACTAGGACCTGCCGTGCGGATCCTCGAGGTATGCCCCTTCTTCACCCCCCACGTCGGAGGGGTCGAAAGCCACGTGGCCCTCATCTCTGCAGAGCTTGCCCGCCGGGGCCACGATGTCACCGTCCTGACCTCCCGCCACGAGCGTCACCTCCCGGCCGAGGAGCAGGACCCCCGGGGCTTCCGCATCGTCCGCATCCCCTCCCTCGGAACGATCTTCGCGACGCCGCTCACCTTCCGGGTGGGGAAGTACCTGAAGGAACGGGAGGCGGACGTCGTCCATCTGCACTACCCCCCGCCGCTCACCTCGTACTTCGCGGCCCGGGCCCTCCGCGGAAGCCGGGCCCGGATCTTCCTCACCTACCATTGCGATCTCTATCTCGAAGGGCCCGTGGGGGGGCTCCTCTCGGCGATCTACCAGAAGGTCTTCCTCCCTCCCACCCTGGCCGTCGCCCGCCATGTGATCGTTCACACGGAGGAGTACGCCCGCACCTCCCGTTACCTCACCGGGGTCGATCTCAAAGTGATCCCTTCTCTGGTGGACACCGAGAGATTCCAGCCCCTGCCCGAGGACCTCCCGCTGCGGAAGACCCTCGGACTGGAGGGGAAGAGGGTCCTGCTCTTCGTGGGCCGGCTCGTCCCCCACAAGGGGGTCGACGACCTCCTCCACGCGGTGGCCACCCTTCCGGAGAACGTCGTGCTGGTCGTGGTGGGCGGGGGTCCGGCCCTCTCCTCGCTGCAGAGCGAGGTCCGGGAGCTCGGGCTCGACGGACGGGTGATCTTCGCCCAAGGAGTGACCGATGCCGACCTCCCCCGGTACTATTCGATCGCTTCCGTCGTGGCCCTGCCCTCGCAGAACCGCCTGGAGGGCTTCGGGCTCTCCGCGGTCAACGCCCTCTCCTGCGGGCGGCCCGTCATCGTGGCCGACATGCCGGGGGTACGGGACGTCGTGGAGAACGGCGTGGACGGGTTGTTGACCGAGCCCCTCCTTCCCGAGGTGCTCGCCCGCAAGGTGCTCGCGCTCATGAACGATCCTCCCCGGCTCGAGGAGATGGGCAAGCGGGCCCGGGAGAACGCCTTGCGGAAGTACAGCGCGGGAGTGGTCGTCGACCAGCTGGAAGCGCTCTACCGCTCGACTACCTGAAGGCGCCCTGCATCGCCCGGGTCAGCCGCGCCGCCTCGGCGCCTGCGGCCTCTTTCCAGTCCGGACCGCGCGAGGCTTCGAGGATGCTCCGGGAAGCGTTGATGAGGAGCGCCCCGTGGCCCTCCCCCTTGGCCCGGGTGAGCACTTCCTCCAGGCTGCCTCCCTGCTTGCCGATCCCGGGTACGAGGAGCGGAACGGTGCCTCCGAGCCCCGCCCGGACCTCCGTGAGCGCCGCCGGGTAGGTGGCGCCGACCACCGCCCCCACGTTGCCGGTTCGGGCCAGTGCGCGGAGCGGGGGGATCAGGGACTGCCAGAGCACCTCCCCCTTCTCCAGTTGGGCCTCCTGCAGGTCCTTCGCACCCGCATTCGAGGTGTGGAGGAGGATGAAGAAGCCCTTGCCGTCCTCCTTGAGGAGGGTCTCGATGGTCTCCCAACCGAGGAAGGGGTTCACGGTCATGGCATCGAACCCCAGCCGGTCCATCACCCCGGTCCGGTACAGTTCCATCGTGGAGGGGATGTCGGCCGCCTTGAGGTCGAGCATCACGAGATGGTCCTTCCCGATCTCCTTCCGGACCTCGGAGAGGATACGGATCCCCTCCACTCCGAAGGCGAGGTAGCTCGCGAACTGTAGCTTGTAGGCGACGCAATGTTCCCGGGTCGCTTCGACGATGCCCCGGAGGAAGGACCTCAGCCCCTCCGTCTCCGGGAGGTCCGCCAGGGGCGCGGGAAGGCCCCCCGGGCGGGGGTCGAGGCCGACCGTGAGGAAGGTACGGTGGTCTCCCAGATGGCGGTCCAAACCTCGGGAAAAGCTCTCGGTCATGGCGCAGAGAGAAGGCACTCGGAAACCGCTTTTAACCTCTGTCCTCCTAACTGCCCCGAGATGCCGGAAAGTGCCAGCAGCTACAGTTCTTCCCTCGGGCAGGCGCTCGAGCGCGCCCGCGCTGGTGCGGCGGGGACCCCCGTGGAACGGCTGGCCGAGATCCGGGCGGGCTCGGCCCGCATCACCTTCGTGGCACGGGTGGTGGAGACGGAGTGGCGCGAGGTCAAGCGCCGCTCGGACGGCGGCAAGCTCATCCTCCTCTCCGGACTCCTCGCCGACGATTCCGCGACCGTGCGCTTCACGTGGTGGGACGACCCGAAGAACGACCAGCTCACAAAGGGCGAGGTGGTGCGCATCCGGGGCGCTGAGGTACGGGAGTGGCAGGGCCGGGCGGAGATACGGCTCAGCCGGAACGTGACCTTCGAGCGCCTCAAGGACTCGGACCTTCCCTCCGTGAAGTCGCACTCGACGACGGAGCCGACCGAGCTCTGGAGGCTCCGGGAGACCCCGGGGGGCTTCCGCGCGACCGTCGACGGCATCCTGACGAACCTCCTCCCCTCGAGCGGCCTCGCGTACCGGTGCCCCTCCTGTTCCCGAACGCTCCAGGCCAGCGTCTGCCGTGCCCACGGAAAAGTGGAGGGTTCGCTCGACCTCCGGGCCCGGGCGGTCCTCGATGACGGGACCGGGACACTGACCGCGCATTTCGGCCGGAAGGAGACCGAAGGGTTCCTGGGGCGGACCCTGCCGGACAAGGACCTCCCCCAGATCAACCCCGATGCCCTCTTCGAGGAGCTCTTCGGCAAGATGGTGGGGCGCCGTGTCCGTGTCGAGGGGCGCATCCTCGGGGGCGAATTCCCCTCGGTCCTCGTGGATCGGTGCCAGGAGGTCCTGGGAGACACCCGGGCACAGGCGAAGAAGCTGCTCGGCTCGGTCTCCTTGAGAGGGAAGGCATGACCGAGCGCGAGTTCCGGGAGCGGGAGGTCGCCTGGCGCGTCTTCGCCCACGAGTTCAACTCCTCCCGGGTGGAACAGCGGGGCGGGACGGAAGGAACGCGGTCCTACCTGTTGAGCCCCTTGGGAGCCACGATGAACCGTGTCCTCCTCACCGGACATCTCCTCGGTGTCGAGAAGGCCGGGCAGGAGACGCCCCTACTGCGGACCCGGTTGGAGGACCCCACGGGGCAGGTGACGCTCACGGCGGGAACGTACAACCCCAGGGCCCTGGCCTTCCTCTCTCAGCCCCACCCGCCCCTGGAGGTCTCGGTCATAGGGAAGACCCACCTCTTCGTGAGCGACCGGGGTCAGCAGTACCTCTCCGTGCGGGCGGAGACCTTCGCTCCCCTCGATCCGGCGGAGGTCCCACGAAGGCATCTCGAGACTTCCGAGCACACCCTGCGCCGCCTCACGCTCGTGGGGGCCCTCGAGAAGACCCCGATCCCCTCCCGAGAGGAACTGCAGGCCGAGGGGTTTCCTACCGCTTGGGTCGACGGAGTTCTCGAGGCACGGCGGAGCTATCCTGCCCTGGATCTCGAACCTTACCGTCGGATGGTGGGGAGCGTCCTGGCCAAGCTGGACTCCGGGTGATCTCGGAGGGCCAACTATTTCTGTCCCCGTCCCCTCTCCCGGGTCGTGAACCGAGCATGACCGGAAAAGGTTCTGACCACGGAGGGTCCCTTTCGCTCGACGGCCACCCCATTCCCCTTTCCGCCCCTGACCTTGTCGGGCCTTGGAGCGTGAACACCTGGGCGGCGGGGATCCCCTCCCACCGTCACAAGAAGGTCTTCCACCACGTCCACCTGGAGGTGGACCTCCGGGGGAGCCATCCCCTCGCTGCCGACACTCGGGAGCGCCTGCTCCGGATCCTGGGAGAGGAGCAGGTCACGGAGTCCCTGGGGCTCTTCGCCTTCGCCTCCTCTGCGCTATCGGCGCTGGCCGCCAGCGGGCTCCGGGTCGTGACGTCCTGGTCCCTCGTTCCCGGAGGTCTGCTCCCGGTGCCGTCCCGGGGAGACCTCCGGGGCGGGGAGGCGATAGGCAAGGCGCTCCGAGAACTGCGACAGGTCGACCCCGGCATCCTCCGCAGTGCGGTCGGGTTCCATGCCCGCCTCGGGGGGATCTCGGGACTGGTCGCAGATATGACCCTCTATCAGGTTCACAGGGCCCGGCGCCACTCGCTCTCGCTCGATCTCTGGGGGACCATTCCCCGGGCCAAACTGGAGTCGCTGCTTTCTCATCTCCGGGAGCGGCTCCCCGTGCGGAAGGCAGAGCTCACCCGATACTCACAAGCTTAGGGCCGGGTTCGCCGCTCCGCGCTAAGGACGTCGATAGACTTTTCCCCGGAACAACGTAGGGCAGTCCATGGATCCCGAGCGAGCGGCGAATCCGAGCGAGCCACGGTGGGGGTATTCTGAGCCGGTCGAAGTCACCTTCCGTGACCTGGACCTGGCCGGCCACGTGAACAATGCGGTGGTCTTCTCGTGGATGGAGACCGTCCGTCTCCACTACTACATGGAAGCCTCGGGGATCGAGGATCCCATGCAGATCGATTTCATCCTCGCGGAGTCCGCGGCCCGGTACTTTGTGCCGGTGCGGTACCAGCACAAGATCGTGGCCGAGATCGCCCCCACCCGCGTGGGAAAGACCAGCTGGGAGCTGGTGTACCGCTTCGTGGACCGGCCCACGGGCACGGTCCTCATGCGGGCCCGGTCGGTGCAGGTCTCGTACGATTACCAAACGCGGCAGAAGAAGCCCCTTCCAGATAGGGTCCGGGCCCGGTTCCTCAAGGACCTGGTCTCCGCGGAGAGCGAGGGCTGGCCCGCGCTTACCAAGTGACAGGATCCCTTCCCAAGGGAGGCGGCCGGTCACGGCGCCTCCCCTACGTGCTATCTCGGCGCACGACTTGGGGAGTTCCTACGCTCATCTCCCCCACATTCCGGTACGATGCGATACCCTCTCCATTGGGTGGGATGCCGTCCTTCCTGAATTTCTGGTCTCTTCATCTCAAGAGAGGTCGACTTTTCCTGCATCGAAGATTTACATTGACTACGATCGTGGGAACTGACTAACATCGTGCTAAGTACAATGACTATTGTAAGCTGATTTTCGTCCGGAGAAACATTTGGATATTGACGTCTGGCTTTTATAGGCAGTAGAGGATGCTTAATTGCAATACGTGAGACAAGAACATGACCAAGGAAGTGCCTTTGGACAGGCGCGCGACCGCGGACAAGGATCCGCCGAGCGCGTTCATCTGTAAACTGGTAGTTCCACTGCCGGCGGCCTATCCCACCTACCATTCCCGGGTAGCTTCTGAGCATCCGGAGCTAGATTTCACGGTGCTCAGCCGAATGGACCTGGGCAAGGGAAGGGCCATGGAGGACATCCATGTGAAGGGCGTCCACGACAGCCGTTCTCTCATGAAGGAGATCCAGCAAGGAAAAGGGGTCCTCTCCGTGGAGCAGGAGGAGCGCTCCGCCCAGGAAGCGATCTATCGGGTGGTCCAGCAGGACACTCCCTTCACGAAGATATTCCGGGAGACCGAGGTGCTCATGCGGTATCCCATCAGCTTCGACAAGGGCGTGGTGCAGATCATGGTGGTGGCCCAGAAAGAGAAGGTGAGCCAGGTCTTCGAGCGGATCCGGGAGGTCGCGCCGGACGCCACGATCGCCTCGATCCGGCACGATCTGGTGCTGGGTCCCCAGGGACTTCTCACCGATCGGCAACGCGAGGTCTTCCGCGTGGCGATACAAGCCGGCTACTGGGACATCCCCCGCCGGGCAACGCTGTCCGACATGGCCCACCTGCTGAACGTCTCGAAGTCCACCATCTCGGGGACGCTCGCAGGGATCGAGAACCGGTTGCTGCACTACTCCGGGAAGTCCGAGCTCTGAGCTCACGTCCTGAGGCGCCGCTCGTGAAGTCCGGGATGGCCCGCGCAAAGGAAATATGGCCATCTGGTCTACAGCAAATCCATGACGCTGAGCCCCGAAGTCCTTTCGGCGGTCGCCCTGTCGGAAGAGGAGAAGATACTCACAGAGTGGCGCCTGCATCACCGTCACTGCATCCTGACGAGCCATCGGCTCGTGGTCCTTTCCCCCCATCATTTGCTCGGACACCCGCACCACGAGGTCGCTTGGTCGCAGCCCCTCGAGACGGTCGGCCTCGTCGAGATCAAACAGGGCATGGGAGTCCTGGAGGACTCCCCCCGCCCGGGCATGGCTTCCGTGGGGGTGGGCTTTGGCGCGGGGCTCGGTGTTGACTCGGTCGGGGCCCGCTCAGAGACCGCCGCCACCGGAGGCAGCGCGGAGGGGCATGTGATCCCCGGGGATTTTCACTGTCTCGTGGACAACATGGTGGTCTTCATCGGAAACGCCGACGAGGCGGGCCAGGTCCAAGCGACCATCGAAACCGCCGCGGCCGAGCGGAAGAAGTCCCTGCAGGGTCC
>JAKAYL010000019.1 GCA_021809545.1 Thermoplasmata archaeon | reverse complement strand
CTGGTCTTCATGGGATGCGCGAGTGCGGTGATTGCTGGTAAATACATCGGATTCGAGGGAATCGCGTTCACGTTTGGGATCACCCTTCTCGTGATGGTCTATGCGATAGGATGGATCTCGGGCTGCCACATCAATCCGGCCGTTACCATCTCGATGCTCCTCGCCGGAAAGATCAAGGGACAGGAAGCGCTAGGCTACATCATCGTCCAGTGCTTGGGAGCGATCGTCGCTGCCGGGCTCCTCCTGGGCATCGCCTCGGGACTGCCGGGATACAGCCTCGGTACCAATGGTTTGGGCCAGAATGGCTACGGCTCCCACTCCCCGGCGGGATACGACATGACCTCGGCCTTCCTTGCCGAAGTGGTCCTTACCTTCTTGTTCCTGTTGGTCATCCACGCCGCTACTTCGGAAGACGCCCCTAAGGGATTCGCAGGGATCGCCATCGGGTTCACCCTTTTTGCGATCCACCTGGTGGCTATCCCCATCGATGGCACCTCCGTGAACCCGGCGAGGAGCCTGGGACCCGCGCTCTGGGTTGGCGGCGCGGCGCTCGACCAACTTTGGCTCTTCATCGTCGCACCGATCATCGGCGGGATACTCGCGGCGGTCACCTGGATGTACGTTCTCAAGCCGGAGGCAAAACCGTCCACCGCCTGAGCGCAGGACTCAGAACCTGACGTGGCGGGGACGGGACCTCGTCCCTGATCCCGTCACGTCGGGCTAGGCCCCCCGAACCACCCTTCCCTCGCACGATCCGGTGGATCGGGGGAGAAACCTTTTCGGTGTGAAAGAAGGAAAATGAACGAATTGGACGGTGCGAAATACTTAAGGGCGCTATATTCCTCAGCAGATTGGCAAAACCCGGCGGATGGGCAGATGAAACCAGCACTTCTCAGTCCTACCCGTCGTCTTCGTTGGCCCGGGATCTATGGCTGAGGAAGACGATTCCAAGAGTGTCATCTGCCGGATCTCCATGCCGCTCCACGGGTCGTACAACTCATATCACTTTGGTTTTGCCGAGGCTCACCCGGAGCTCAGTATTCAGGTCCTCAGTCGGATGGAGGTGGGGGATCAAGAGATGATGGAGGACATCCGGGTCACCGGGGAGGGAGTGGGCGATTCCCTGAAGCTCAATCTTCAGAAAGGGAAGGGGGTGAAGTCCGTCGAAACGCTCGAGCGGTCGCGGCACCACGCGGTCTACCGGCTTACGCTCGAGATAACTCCCATGACCAAGATCTTTCGGGACCTGCATCTCCTCATGCGTTACCCGGTTTCCTTCAGCGGGGGAGTAGTCGACCTCCTAGTTGTCGCACACCCCGAGAAGATCCGGCAGTTGCTCACGCGGCTCAAAGCGAACGCCCCGAACACCGTCGTGACGGCGATTCGTCAGGACGTTGTGGCCCGCCCCGAAGATCTTCTTACCCCGAAGCAGTTGGAGGTGTTCCGATTGGCCATCAGCCGGGGTTACTGGGACGTTCCCCGGAGAACCACGCTCTCCGACCTGGCCTCTCTGGCCCACGTTGCGAAATCGACCATCTCCGAAACCCTGGCCAACATCGAGAAGAAGCTCATGAACGAGGCCAAGGACCGCTTCTTGCAGTAGTTCCGGTAGGATCTCCCCGGCGGGGCCGACTTTCCTTCCTATTTCGTTTTGAGGTAATCGACGACCGTTTCCCCGTAAGGTAGCGTCAGGTCCGAAAGGAGGTGGGTCCCCGAGATCACTTCGCGTACGGGCAGTCCCGCCAGCGGGGCCATCGCGTGGGCATGGAATTCGAGGGCGGCGGGCCCCCGGAAGGCCCAGTGCACCTTCAGGTCGGTAAGACGGTAGCGGATCAGTTGCAGCACATCCAGCTGGCCGTTCACCGCGGGGATGATCTTCAGATTGTAGTTGAAGTGCAGCATCTCCTCCTCGACCTTCTTTGGCTCGATCGGGTAGTACTTGTAGGCCATGGTGGCGAGGGCCACGGTCTCATCCTCGTAGGTGAGCCGCCCCGTGAGGGTCTCCTTGATCACCCGAAGCTCGGGATGGGCGTATTTCTTCGGGAAGCCCCAGATCTCCCTCCCAGCGGCGATCGGGGGGAAGTCGTCCAGGAACATGTACGCACAGTAGGTTCCCGGTGTTCCCTGGTAGGTGACCGGGATGACGATCCCGGACTCCGTGTAGCTGCCAAAGCCCTGGGAATCCGGCATCCGGATGATCTCGAACTTGGCCACGGGCTCGGGGATCTGTAGGGGTTCCGGGACAAGCCGCTCCAGGGCGGCCATATCCGTCCGGAAGGTGGTCACAAAGAATTCCCTCGAAAGGAAGCGATAGGGTCCTCGGGGGTAGGAGGGCATTCCCGTCGGCATGGCAAACTGGCTCCGGACCTCGTCGATCTTCATGGCCCTCTGGCAGTCTGGAAAACAGAAATACTTTGCTGACTTCAGACCATTTCGGGAAAAGCCATGCGTATTCTGATCACAGGAGGAGCGGGATTCATCGGAGGAATGCTTGCCAAGAGGCTGGTCGAGCGAGGGGAGGAGGTCTCCCTCATGGACGTTGCCTTCCCACCGGGGCGTCTCGGTTCTCTCGAAGGCAAGGTCAAGACGCGCGAGGGGAACCTGGCCATCTTCACCGATGTCTTGGACGCGTTCCGGACCTTCCGTCCCGAGAGCGTCTTTCACCTCGGCGCACTCCTTTCCGCGAGCGCGGAGGCGAACCCCGTGAGCGCGTACCACGTCGATGTGGACGGCTCCTTCTTCGTGTTGGAGGCCGCTCGTCTCTTCGATGTCAAGAAAGTGGTCTACACGAGCTCCATCGCTTCGTTCGGCCCGGGGGTGCCGGATCCGGTGCCCAACGAGTGCGACCAGAAGCCTACGACGCTCTACGGGGTGTCCAAGGTGTTCACGGAGCGGATGGGAGAGTACTACCGGCATGCCTTTGGGATCGGATTCCGCGCCCTGCGCCTGCCCTCGATCCTCGGGGCGGGCCGTGGAGGAGGGGGGGCGAGCGCCTACACCACCTTCCTCATCGACAAACCGGCCCACGGAGAACCGGTCCAAGCCTGGTGTGAGGAACGGAGCCGCATCCCGCTGCTCTATGTGGACGATGCGGTCAGCGGACTGGTCAAGGTGCACGACACCCCCGACGCTCGGCTCACGCGCAGCTCGTACAACATCCAGGGATTCTCCCCCACCGCCCGCCAGATGGCGGATGCCGTGAAGGCCCGGATCCCCGGAGCTCAGATCTCCTTCGCTCCGGACCCCAAGATGCAGGCCATCGTGGATTCCTGGCCGCGAGCGCTGGACGACAGCGAGGCGCGGAAGGACTGGGGATGGGCACCGACCATCGATCTGAACGGGACGATCGACAGGTACCTCGCCGCGGCGAAGACCTCCGCGTGATCCTGGTGTCCTTCGGAGGGGGCCGTCGTTCCGTCGAAGCATCGGGGAGCTGACGGGCACCGGTTCGGCCATCCATGCGAATCCTCAGGATCCACAGCTGGGACGGGAAGGAAGAGGGGGGCGGGGAGACCTACATCCGCACCGTCTCCCGGATGCTCGAGGCCCGGGGGCATCCCCAGCGCATCGTAGCCCTCACGGACCACCCCACCGAGTACTTCGGTTCGATGGGAGTGAACCTCCTCGTTCCCCGGATGAGCCCCCGCAGGGCCGTCGCCGATGCCACCGACACGCCCGGGCTGGAGGAGCTCCTACAGAAGCAGTGCGAGGAGTTCCGGCCGGACCTCCTCCACCTTCACCACTTCGACGCCGGGTTTGCCTCCATCGGTCGCTTCCTGAGCCACTCCCAGATCCCCCTGGTCTTCACCGCTCATGATGCCGAGCTGGTCTGTCCGATCTCCACGCTCGTCCTGCCGAGTGGGGAGGTCTGCGAAGGGGGTGTGCTGCCCCGTTGCGGCTTCACGGGGTGCCGGGTGGGACTCGGTCTTCCCTACAACCTTGTACAGAACTGGATGTTCAACACCCTCGTTGCCCCGCACGTGCGTGGGTATTTCTGTCCCAGCAACGCTCTCCGGCAATTGCTTGACCAGAACGGGTACCATCCCGCCCTCCACCTTCCCTCCTTCGCGACCATCCCGGAGGACGTGCGCCGTGGGGAAACGCTCTTCCATGAGGTGCGCCAGCCCCGGATCGGGTTCCTCGGTCGCATCGAGGAGAACAAGGGGGTGGAGGACCTGCTCCGCGCCCTCCCGATCATCCTCCGGAGGATCCCTGCGGCAACGCTCGACCTAGCGGGCCACGGGGGGGCCGTCGAGAGGTTCAAGAAGATGGCCTGGGACCTTGGCGTCTCGGAGAAGATCACCTGGACGGGATGGGTCACGGGAGCGCAGAAGGAGGAATGGTTCCGGAAGCAGCACCTCTTGGTGTTCCCCTCCCGTCCCTTCGAGAACTTCCCCCTCGTGGCCCTCGAGTCCTTGGTGCGCCAGGTCCCGGTGGTCGCCTCCGACGCGGGCGGTGCCCGCGACATCGTGCGCCCGGGAGAGACCGGGTGGCTCGTCCCCCACTCGGAACCCTCGAAGCTTGCCGAGGCGATCGTGGAGGCCCTGGAGAAGCCGCAGGAGGCGGTTGCAAGGGCCGAGCGGGGAAGAAAGATGGTCCTCTCGGAGTTCACCCCCGAGATCCACGTGGATCGGCTGCTGAAGGGCTACGAGCTCCTGCTCAAGCAGGGATCGTTGGACGGGGCGAACCTGACCTCGCCGCAAACTGTGACCATTTCGGGAGCCCCTTCCAGCGCTCGATAGCGGCGAGGGTCGCCTTGCGACCCTGCTCGCGGCGCTTCCGGAGCGACATCGGAGAGAAGTCCGCATCGCGCAGACCCCCGTCCTCCGCATCGGCGGTATGGGAGATCGAATAGAGTTGGACGGAGTGGGCATACTTGCCAGCGATGCCCTCGAACTCTGGCCAATCCCGGATCCGCTGGTGGGCGCTCGCCTCTTCCCGGCGGATCCGCTCCAGCAAGGCACGGATCTCCTGGGCTTGCTCGTGCCGTTCCTGGACCACGTTGGCCCGGTTCATGTAGGAGAGGTCCTTCATCACGTCGTAGACATCCTTGAGGTTCTTCGGGAGGCGGTGCTCCCGCGGGAAGAGCTCCACCATGAGGAGCCGTTTCATTTCGGTGGGGGGCAGGGACTCGAGGATGTGGCGGATCGGGGAGTTGTTGACGAGTCCTCCGTCCCAGTACCAGCGTCCGCCAATCTGCACGGGGGGGAAGGCCGGGGGGAGGGCTCCGCTGGCCATGAGGTGGTCCAGGGTGAGGGGCTGAGTACGGTTATCGAAGTGCACTAGCTCGCCGCTCTGGACGTCCACGGCGGAGACGATGAGGGCACGTCGCGCCTCCCGCAGAGCCTTGAAATCCACCATCTTCCCCAGCAGACGTCGCAGGGGAGTGGGGTCGTACAGGCTCACGAGTCCCGCATGAGGGGTGAGATAAGGCACCCCGGTGAACCAGTGGGGGACGAACATCGAGGGGTTCCCGAAGAAGAGGGACTTGGCGATCGACGCCTGTTCCCGGAAGGGGGAAAGGAGGTAGGGAGAATCCGCGAGCGGGTCGGCCGCGCTCTCCCAGAACCGGCCCAGGTACGTTCCTGCCTCCTGGCCGCGGGAAGCGATGATCGCCGAGTTCACCGCTCCGATGGAGACTCCGGCGACCAGGGAGAAGTCCAGTCCCTGGGACTCCAGCGCCTCCCAGACGCCCCACTCATAGGCCCCGAGGGCCCCGCCTCCCTGGAGATAGAGCGAATCCCAACTGGCGGAGGATTCCCCCGCTTGTGCGCGCGCCACGCCTGTCGTACCCTCTCCGGGTTAAATCCGTTTCGTTTTTCTCTGCACGAGCGGTTCTTCCCTTTTCCGTTGGACTCGGCCGGGGCCGTGGCGGAACTAGGCGAGCGTTCATTACCTCCACAGGATGTAATCTGTGGTCCGATGCCCCAAGTAGCTCCCGTGGAACGCGTGCGACGGAGGTTTGAGGGGGCGGCCGGAAAGCAACTGGCGGCGCGGCTTCCCACCGGATACCAACGTCTGGGCGACGCCGTTGTCCTCCGCCTACCCGCAGTACTTGAAGAGTGGAGCCATGCCTTGGGCAAGATCTATCTGGAGGAATTCGGGGCCACGATGGTCTTCACCATCGACGGGATCGGCAAAGGGTTCCGTAGGACCCCCAAGGTTCGCTTGATCGGTGGAGAAGGGGGCGAGGTGACTGTCCGGGACGGAGGGTGCGCCTGGACCTTCGATCCTTCTCGGATCATGTTCTCCGCGGGGAACATGGAAGAGCGTCATCGGATGGCCAACATCGTGGAAGCTGGAGAAACGCTGGTGGACCTCTTCGCCGGGATCGGGTACTTCTCTCTTCCGATGGCCCTCACCGGGAAACCCTCCCGGATCTACTCGGTGGACAAGAATCCCGTCGCCTATTCCTACCTCGTCAAGAACGTGTGGCAGAACCGGGTGGGGAAAACCGTGACCGCGATCCTGGGAGACAACCGGGTGAGCGCCCTTCCCGAGGCCCGAGCGGACCGGATCCTCCTCGGCTATCTTCCGTCGTCCCTTCCGTATGTCAGAAGGGCCCTCCCTTTGCTCCGTCCGGAGGGGGGATGGCTGCATGTCCATACCGTGGTCTCCGTGCGCGGACGGAAGAAGACGGAGACCGCGCTCCAGGAAGTATTGCGACGGTCCGGACGGAGCCTGGAGCGGCTCGGCAAGCACCGGGTCAAGTCCTATGGTCCCTCCCGGGAGCACGTCGTGCTCGACGTGCGCGTCGGGCCCGGGGATCCCTGAAGTGGCCGTCGCAGATCACTCAACCTTCAGGTACTTCCCGGCGATGAGCGTACCTAGGACGAGCATGAGGCCCGCGAAGAAGGCCAGATAGAGGAGATAGGTCCAATCCACCGTACCGAAGACGAGCACATCGCGGCCCATGAGCGAGGCATAGCTCACCGGGTTGACATCGGTGATGTACTGCATCCACGTGGGGTAGTTGGCGGAGGGGAACAGGGCGCCGCTCGCGAACATGAGGGGCATCGTGATGAAGTTGGAGATGACCCCGGGGGTCTGCCAGTCCGAGCTCGTCGCCGTGACGGCGAGGAAGAAGCACGAGAACCCGATCCCCATGAGGACCAAACCGGCCATCCAACCGATCCACTCGAGCGCCGTCCCCTGCAGGGTCACTCCGAAGGCGACGGCGGCACCGATCATGACCGGGATCTGCACGAGCCCCCGGGTGGCCGAGCCGAGCGCCTTCGATAGGAAGACGGTCGCCTTGTTGGTCGGCGTGATCAGGATCCGCTTCATGAAACCGAACCGCTTGTCCTGGATCGAGCTCATCGCCCCGAAGAAGCCCACCGAGAGCATGGAGGTCGCGAGCACTCCGGGTAACAGGAACTGGGTGTAGCTCGTGAGGTGCGCGGTGCAGGCGACATTGGCCCCGCACAGGAGCGGCTTGAGAGAGTTGATCCCTCCTGGGATGAGCTCGAAGCTGCTCCCGAAGAACGCCAGCCACATGAAGGGCTGGACGATGGTCATCAGAAGCACCCAAGGGTTCCGGAAGGTCCGGAGGATCTCCCTCCAGTAGAGCCCGACGAACTGGCTGCGCTGGTCCACGGTGTCGGAACCTTCCCTGATCCGGACCGAGGAGCGGATCTCTCCGTTGGCGGGAGCGGTCATTGTCGGGCCCTCCGGATGGACGCGTAGAACTTGCGGTAGTCGTGGAGAGGGGCCTCGTCCTCGATCCGCTTCCCTGTGAGGTCGATGAAGACCGCCTCCAAGCTGGGGCGTACGACGTTCAGCGAGCGGATCTTGTCGGGCCGGAGCCGGGTGAAGAGCACGGGGAGCAGGTCGGCCGAGGAAGGAGTGCGCAGGATCCAGGTCTTCCCTTGGGTTCGGACCTCGGTCACTCCCGGCAATCCGCGCAGGGTGGCTTCGGTGAGCTCTTCGTCCGTCTGCAGCTCGACCATGTCCGCTCGGACCCTCGATTTGAGGTCCTCGGGGGTCCCCGAAGCCACGAACTTCCCATGGTCGATGATCGAGATCTTCGAGCAGAGGGCGTCGGCCTCTTCGATGTAGTGTGAGGTCAGGAGCACCGTGATCCCGAACTCCCGGTTCACCCCGGAGATGAGGTCCCAGAGCCCGCGGCGGGTGCTAGGGTCAAGCCCGATGGTCGGCTCGTCCATGAAGACGACCTCGGGCTGGTGGAGAAGGGCCAGGGCGATCTCGAGCTTCTTCCGCATGCCCGTAGAGAACGAGGAGACCCGGTCATCCTTCCGCGGGGTCAGTTCGAAATAGGTCAGGAGGTCGTCGGCGCGCTCCTTCCAGTCCGTCAATCGCTGGAGCTTCGCCTGGAGCCAGAGATTCTCCCACGCCGTGAAATCATCGTCGAGGATGACCTCGGCAGCGACCCATCCCACCCGCTGTTTGACATGGAGGGGTTGGCGAACGACATCGTACCCGGCGACCTTCGCCTGCCCTGAGGTGATGTTGCTCAGACCGGTCAGGACCTTGATGATCGTGGTCTTCCCGGCCCCGTTCGGGCCGAGGAGCCCGAAGACCGTCCCGGCGGGGACCTCCATGTCGACGTGGTCGACCGCGACGAGGGAACCGTAGCTCTTGGTGAGCCCCTGGGCTTCGATCGCATATTCCATGGATGCCTACTTTCGCGCCAGGGCTCGGAGACGATCGGACAGCTCCACGAGTTCCGGACTGGCGGAGTCGATCTCCTTGGAGCGGACCTGCCGGAGGTCCTCCAGGTAGGAGAGGTAGTCCCCGATCTCCCGGACGACCTCTTTGACCGTCCGGGGGCCCTTGTAGTAGCCGGGAAGCTCAGAGTCCTCCTTCGCTTTCGCGGTGAGCTCGTATCTCCCGTCGCTGCGCTTCTTCACGAATCCGTCCGAGAGAAGCTCGCTGAGGAGGGGATAGACCGATCCCGGGGAGGGGCGCCACCACCCGAGGCTCATCTCCTCCAATTCGTCCATGATCTCGACCCCGTTGAGAGGCTTCTTGGCGAGGAGAGAGAGCACCCAGCGTCTCAGTCCTCCGTAGCGGCGCTGCCACATCCCCTGATTGACGGGTGTCCGGAACATACCGTATAATCTCCGATATCGATTCGATATCGGGTTCTCTATATAAGCTGGGACCTTATTCCAGAGACCGGGTGCGAGAGATGCAGAGCCGGTTGGATGACTTCGCCCACGACGCTCCGGGGGCGCTTTCCTTCCTCCGGCCCCGCGCCACTCCGGAAGGCTACGTCGAGCATCCCCTTCTCAAGGATCGTGTTCTGAAGACCTACCCATTCCAGCTCACCGTGGCTTCGGAGGCGGCCGCAGCCGACACCCTCGTGGTATTGCCCACCGGGCTCGGGAAGACCGTCGTGGCCGCCTTGGTGACGGCGGAGAGGCTGTCCCATGCGGCCACCAAAGTGCTCTTCCTCGCCCCGACCAAGCCCCTGGTCGTCCAGCACTACCGTTCCTTCTCTACCTGGTTCCGTTCGTTACCGTCCGCGGTCTTCACAGGAGAGGTGAGCAAACCGGTCCGGGAAGGGGACTGGGAGACGGCGACCGCGGTCTTCGCCACTCCCCAGCTGGTCGTGCATGACCTGCTCGAGGGACGCTACTCGCTGAAGGACATCGGGCTCGTCATCTATGACGAGGCGCATCACGGCCGGGGAAAGTACGCCTACGCGAAGATCGCGGCGATCTACCAGACGCAGGGGCCCGCGATCCGAAGACAGCTCGCGCTCACGGCGTCTCCCGGGGATCCGAAGGAAATTCTGGCGCATCTCCACCTGGCGAGCGCCATCGTCCGTTCCCGGGAAGACGAGGATGTCGCGCCCTTCGTTCAGACGGTGGAGACCTCCCTCGTCCGGGTCGCTCTCAGCGAAGACCAGAAGGCGGCCGTGGAGGAGTTGCGCGGGGCCGCCCGAGAGGAGATGGTCCGCCTTCAGCGCTACGGGCTACTGAGAACGAGAAAGCTGGCGGTCACCTCCATCAAGGACCTCGTGGCCGCCCGCAAACAGCTCTTTGCGCTTCCTATCCGGATGGGAGCGCGCTTCCAGGCTCTGGTCCGGATCGCGTTGGCCCAGCATTTGCTCCATGCGGTCGAGCTGATCGAGCGGGAAGGGTTCACCCCCTTTCTCGGGTACTTGGAGCGCGTGCAAGCCCAACCCAAGCTGAAGAAGGCCGACAAGCTCTTCCTGGAGCACGAGGCCCTGGCCCGCGCGAAAGAGCTCGCCGGCGCTTCGGGAGACGGGACGAACTCTCACCCAAAACAGACCGAGCTCCTCTCTCTCGTCTCCGAAACGCTCAAGGAGAAACCGGACGCCAAGATCCTTGTCTTCACCGAATACCGAGACTCCGTCCGGTCCCTCGTGGATATGTTGAAGAAGGAGGGGCTCCGGGTCGAGCGGTTCGTGGGGCAGGCGCACCGATCGGAGAAGGACCGGGGGATGGCGCAGCGCCACCAGCTTTCCGTGCTCGACGCGTTCAAGTCCGGGCGATTCAACATCCTGGTCGCGAGCCGGGTGGCCGAGGAGGGTCTGGACATTCCCCAGGTGGACCTGGTGGTCGAATACGACGTTCTGTCGAGCGGGGTCCGGACCACCCAGCGCATGGGACGGACCGGGAGGACGATGGCCGGCCGCGTGGTGACCCTGCTTTCCGAGGGAACGAAGGAAGAGCGCTACCGCGTGAAGGGACTCGTGCGCGCCGCCCGGTCCCGACGGGAACTGAGGAAGGTCAGCACCGGAGCGTCAGGACCCGATGGTCCCGATAGCTGAAGAAGAAACTTTTCATCGCCATCCGGGCCTTGACGCCTTCGAAGCTCGACTTTCGCTCCAGCTCGCGGACCGCCTCCTCGATCTGATGGTGGTGGAGGAACTCGGACTGCAGCGCGGGACCCTCTACCCGGAATCCGCACCGGGCGGAGAGGCGGGCCACGTAGGAAAAGTTGACCCACGCGCTCAGGTCCCGGGTACCCGGGGCATCAAAGGGGTCTTCCCCCTGATCATGACGCCGGAAGGTGCTCAGGGAGCCCTCCGGGAACCGTTGGAGGAGCTCCTCCTGTGAGCCCCCGTAGTCAAAGAAAAGGATTACGCCCTCGGTGAGCGACTTTCGGATCGCGAGGAGAAGTTCCTCCAGTCCCTCGGGCAGCTCGACGACCGTTCCTGAGGGCACTTCGGGCGGGAGGGCGTCTTCCCAACGTCCCTTCGGTACGGGTTCGAAGCTCCAATCGAAGGCCTTCCGGGATTCTTCCCACCTCACCCAGGCTTCGCTCCATCCCGCGGCGTCCTTCCGGAACCGGTGGAACGGCAACGCATCCAGCAATTCGTTCGCCAGCACGACGCCCCGGAACGGGGGGATCGATGATCCCGGGGGTATCCACTTCACCCGGGCAGAACCGGCGAGGTCCGCGTAGGCGTCTTTGCGCTCGCTTCGGTCGCAAAGGAGGACCTCCCATCCGGAGGTCGCGACTCCGAGCCGCTGAAGGCCTTCGAGCACACCCCGGACCAGCCCATTCTCTCCGGGCCCGAGCTCCGCAAGGGTCATGTCCAGAGGTTGCCCCAACGCCTCCCAAACGTCTCGCACGGCACGTGCCACGGTCCATCCGAAGATCGGGTGAACTCGAGGGGCCGTCATGAAATCCCCTTCCTTTCCGAAAACTTTGGGTCCCCGGTAGTAACCGATCCCCGGAGCGTACAGGGCCAGGTCCATGAACTCGGAGAAGGGGATCTTACCCCCTCGATCTCGGATGCGGGCCCGCAGGAGGGCCTCCATGGTCGGTTCGGTTGGTCGTCCGCCTGCAAACTCCGGCACGTTCGAATCTCTCCGTCTCCCGGGGCGACCGGGGGCGGTCCCCTTCAGCCGATGTAGCCGAGGTCTTCCTTCGTCTGGGTGATCTCGGGCTGGGGCGGTGCGAGCTTTGTCTCCGTCTCTCGCAGGCGCGAGGCGATCTTGTCGATCTCATGGGCCTTGGCCTCGAGGTCCGAGAGGTCGAACTCCAAACTGAGAACGCTCATCAGGATCCGCAGGACGGCCTCCGCGCTGCGGGGGTCCACGAAGTAGCCGGACGTCTCCCCCATCAGACAGACACTTTCCATGGCGTAGAGTTGGCCGATCCCCAGGAAGAGGCCACTGGCCCCGATGAGCCCGCTCCCGGGCTCGTTCTTCGAGAAGACCACACCGAGCTTCTTCATCATCTCGACCCGGTCCTTGCTCGTGGCCGCGCCGAGGACGCGGGGATTCTCCACCAGGTGCCCTTGGGCAAATCCGGCAAGGGTGAAGACCTCCTTCACACCCATCTTCTCCGCGAGCTGGAGGACCCTGTCCGTGAGCTCGTACTGGCCCTCGGGGCTCAATCCCTGATAGTCGCCGACAAGGATGATGATGTCCCTCTGTCCGTCCTTCTTGGCCTTGTACGAATAGAGGTCGTTCGAGACCATGCGGATGGTGCCGTCGTCCCCCACGTAGACCTGGGGTGGGAAGTACTTGGAATAGATGGTGGCGAACTTGGTGGCGTTGATCGCCTCCTTGAGGTAATCCGCCGCCAGCTTGGCCACATTCCCCAGGCCTGGGAGTCCGACCACGAGAACGGGATTGTTCAGTTCCACCTTCTTCAGGATGTTTACTACCACGTCGTCCATCTTCTTCCGTTCCTTTCAGTGGAGGGCCATCTTCTCCGGCCGAGAATGGGTTTTCGCACCCTTCCCAGAGGCGTCATTCCTCGCCGGCATTGATTCTTCCCTCCCTGAACATTGCATAGAGGGCCCTCACTATTTGAGCATTGCCCAGAAGTCGGGAAACTCTCGTCAGTGCGAACGTCCTGTTCCTCCGTTCCGGGCGGAGCTTCCGCGGGATTATTAGGCCCTTCGTAGTGCCGGAACCCATGGTCAACGGCAAGAAGGAGATCGTCTGGCAGCCGTGGGGAGAGGAAGCTTTTGCCACGGCCAAACGGCTCGGGCGACCCATCCTCTTGGACATCGGTGCGACCTGGTGCCACTGGTGCCACGTCATGGAAGAGACGACCTACTCGGACGAGGAGGTCCGAAAGCTTGTCGAAGAGTACTTCATCCCCATCAAGGTCGACCGGGATCGCAATCCTGAGGTCGACCGACGTTACCAGTATCTTGTAGGATCCGTCACTGGCGAGGGGGGATGGCCCCTCACGGCTCTTCTCACCCCGGACGGGGACCTCATCACCGGAGGGACGTACTTTCCTCCCAAGGACGCCGGCGGAAGGCCCGGCCTACGCCGGATCCTCCGGGAGACCCTGGAGCTCTGGAAAGGACGGGGGAAGGACAAGGGGATGGATACCTACCGTCTCGGGATCGGGGAGTCACGGACCCGCAAGCCCACGAACGAGAAGGAGATCGGCGAGTTCATGGAGAGCGTGGCAGAATCCCTCCGCTTGAGCTACGACGAGGTCTCCGGTGGGCTCGGGGTCGCCCCCAAGTTCCCACACCCCGTCGCACTCTCGTTGGCCTTCGCCCTCGGTCATGCGCGTAGCGACACCAAATTCACGGCGATCGCCTCCGAATCCCTCCGGCGAATGGGCGAAGGGGGGATCTTCGACCAACTGGGCGGAGGCTTCCATCGGTATTCGGTAGACCGTGGCTGGCACATCCCCCACTTTGAGAAACTGTCGGCCGACAATGCCTTTCACCTGAAGAGCTACCTCGAGGCCTATTCGGTCGCCGGAGACATCGAGTTCCTGAAGACCGCCCGCGCCACGACACAGTACGTTCTGGAGGTGCTGAACCAAGCTTCGGGCGGGTTCGCCTCGAGCATGGACGCTGACCGGGCTCCGGGCGACGACGGTTCCTACTTCACCTGGAGCAAGAAGGAGCTTTCTGAGCTCCTCTCCCGCGAAGAGTACAAGGTCATCCAACGGAGGTTCGGCATCGGGACCGAGGGGGGAATGCCCCACGATCCGGAACAGAACGTCCTCTTCCGGCTCTTCTCCGTTGCGGAGATCGCATCTTCCCTGGAGCTTTCCGAGAGCCAGGTCGAAGAGCTCCTTTCCTCCGCCATCTCCAAGATGGTGCAAGCCCGGAAACGAAGGTCGACCCCCCAGGTCGACACCTCGCTCTACGCCTGGGTGAACGGATACCTGGCGGGTTCCATGGCCCAGGCGAGCCGAGTGTTGGACCTTCCCGAGGCGCTCCTTGCGTCCGAACGTGCGATGGCTCACTTTTGCCGGGCGGAGCTCGAGACTCGGGGAGTTCCGCACGAGGTGACGAAGGAGGGTTCCACCGTGAGCTGGGGTCTTCTGGAGGACAACGTCGCGGTGCTCTCCGGGCTCTTGGACCTCGCCGAGGTCACTGGGAAACGGGACTACCTTCAGAAAGCAAAGACGCTCCTCGGTTTCATCTCCCAACACTTCCAAGATGGTTCGGGCTTGCTTGCGGACGTTGCCCCCGGTGTCTTCGAAGGACACATTCCCTCGGCAGCTGGGGACAAGCGCTTTCCCCTTGAGGACAGCCCTCTGCTCTCCCCGAACTCGTCCTACGCGCTTTCCTGCCTGCGCTATGCTGGCCTGGCGGAGGACCCGGAGTTCCGTGAGGTGGCGAACGGCCTGTTCACCGCTATGGTCCCCTACCTTAAGGAGGCCGGATTTTTCGCGGCCGGCGCCGCCTTGACCGGACTACTGCTCGGGCTCGAGCCGGTAAAAGTCGTGGTCTTCGGTTCGGACCCCGCGGCGGACGCGCTCTTCCGGAGCGCCCTCGCCACCTATCTCCCGAGGAAGTTGGTGCTGAAGGGCGACGGTTTCGGAGCCGAGACCCTTCCGGCCGAGGCAAGGGCCACGCTCACGGGGAAAGGATCGAAAGCGATGGCCCTGGTGTGCACAGGCAATCGTTGCCTTCCCCCGGCCTTCGACGAAGCCGAGCTTCGCCAGCGCCTTGCGGAAGTCTCGAAGGCCCACTAGGGGCCCTGCTTCTTTCACTGCAGGGCCGGGAAAGCGGCAAATACTCCGGCATCTCTGGCGGGGGCATGGCGTGGCGCATTTTCCAGGTCAGCGGCGAGAAGAAGGAAGCCTTGGAGGAGGTACTCAAAGACGACGTCCTCTGGCGGCAAACGCGGATCTTCAAGGACGCCTCGCTCTACGGCGGGAAGGCAGGCGAGTACTACCTTTACATGAACGGCTCTGAAGATGCCATGAAGCGCGCCGACGGGATGGTCCCGCCTCTGGGCGCCCCGGTCACCGGGGAGCCGGGAGAGAAGATCTATCTCAAGATCAAGGACGAGGAAGACCGGGCCGCCTCGGGCATGGGTCTGATCTTCGCGGAATAGTCCCCGGCAGCCCTTTGAGCCGCTCTGTCCGACACCGGAAAGTAAGTCGGCCCCCGTTTCCCTGGTCGACGGTCTTGGACCGTCTCGAACAGTACTACGGGGTGGGCCAGTGGAAGATCCCCCATCTCAATGCCCGCCATCCTGACCCTTTTCAGGTTCTGGTGAGCACGATACTTTCCCAGCGCACCCGGGACGAAGTGACGTACGTCGTGGCCGACCAGTTGCTCCTTCCGCATCCGACCCCCCAGGCGATCGCTCAGATGAGTGTCCGTGAGATCGAGAAGATCATTCGCCCGGTCGGTTTCCCCCAGGCGAAGGCCCGGGCCATCTCGGAGCTTTCACATATCCTGCTCCGGGACTACCAGGGAACGGTACCTTCCGACATGGATCTCCTCCTCCAACTCCCGATGGTCGGCCGGAAGACCGCGGGGTGCGTCCTCGTCTACGGGTTCGACCAGCCCGCTCTTCCGGTCGACACCCACGTCCATCGGATCTCGAACCGTTTCGGGGCGGTAAAGACCCGGCATCCGGAGGAGACCGAGGAAGCCCTGATGGCGAGCATGCCCAAGGAACTCTGGAAACGAGTGAATCCCGTGCTGGTCCAGCATGGCCAGAACCTCTGCCGGCCCATCCATCCGCTCTGCCCGGAGTGCCCGATCCGCGAGTTTTGTGCTCTCGGCCGAAAGGAGCAATCCCTTCCGAAACCTCGCTCCCGGAGGAGCGTCTCCCGGCGAAAGTAAGGAGGAGTTCCGGGACCCTAGTCCCGGGTCAGGATGGTGTAGCGGACTCGGCTGCCCGCCAGGGTGCTGTGTAGCTTGCGGATGATGGAACCATACTGCTCGGGGGTATCCCAGGCTACGGAGAAGTCGTAGTCCCCGACCTCGGTCCGGAATCCCATCTTCTTGAGGTCTTCAACCATGTCAAGCGGCCCCGCCCCTTCGCTGCTGAAATACATCTTCACGTAGGTTCTCATAGGTGGCTCTTCAGTGGAACCGCGGAGGGAGTTCCTTCCATAAAAGCTTTTTGAGGCCGTGAGGCTCAGGGCTCCCCGTAGGTCATGGACGAAAAAGAGTACCAGAATGACTTCTTTGGACGGAAGGGGTTCCGGCGGCAGACGTGCAAGTCCTGCGGAACTGCCTTCTGGTCGGAGAGCCCGCGGGAGATCTGTGCCGAGACCCCGTGCACCCCCTACTCCTTCATCGGCAACAGCCCGCTCCGGAAGAGCTACACGGTGGAGGAATTCCGCGAGCTCTACCTTCGGTTCTTCGAGCAAAGGGGACACACCCGGGTGGTCCGGTACCCGGTCGTCCCCCGATGGAGGGACGATGTGTTCTTCGTGCAGGCCTCGATCTACGACTTCCAACCGTGGGTGACCTCGGGGGCGGTCGAGCCGCCGGCCAACCCGCTCGTCATCTCCCAGCCCTGCCTTCGGTTCACCGACGTCACCGAGGTCGGGGTCACGAAACGCCACCTGACCGGGTTCGAGATGCTCGCCCACCATGCCTTCAACTCGCCCGCCCACCAGATCTACTTCAAGGACCGGACCGTGGAGCTCTGCCACGAGCTCCTCACCTCCGAGCTCGGGGTGCCCGGCGAGATGATCACCTACAAGGAGGAAGAATGGGAAGGAGGCGGGGACATGGGTCCCTCGCTCTCGGTGGGTCTCGCGGGGCTCGAGGTGGCGACCCTCGTCTTCATGCAGTACTCCAAAAAGGGAGGCGTTGTCAAACCGCTCCCTCTCCGGATCGTGGACACCGGGTATGGACTGGAGCGTTTCACCTGGGTCTCGCAGGGAACACCGACCATCTACGACGCGATCTTCGGGAAGGTCTTCCAGGACCTTCCGGACTCCCTCTCTCCACAGGACCGGGCCATCCTGGTCGACCATTCCCGAAGCTTCGTCCTCATGCTCACCGATGGAGCGGTCCCCTCCAACGTCCAGGAGGGATACCTGGCGCGGATGCTCCTGAGACGGATGATGCGGGTATTGGCCAAGTACCGTGGGGACCTGACCCTGCTCGACCTTGTCGAAGGGGTCCGCACCCATCTCTCGCGTAGCCTCCCGGGGCTGGACCTGAATCCCGCCTCACTGCGCGAGATACTCGTGGTTGAAGAGAAGCGGTTCCAGGACACGATCGAACGGGGCCGGAGCCACATCCGAAAGCTCAACGAGAAGCTGGGAAAGGAAGGGCGCTCGATCGGCGTGAGCGAACTGTTGCTCATGTACGACTCCATGGGCATCACTCCGGACATCGTTCAAGAAGAGGTCGGGTCCTCTGTGCAGGTGCCTTCGGACTTCTTCACCCTGGCCGCGAAGCTGCACGATTCCTCGGCCCCCGCGACCGACGCTCCCGGCGCCGCCGAAGCTGTGCGGGTCCTGCCCGAACCTCCCTCGGAACTGCCCCCCACCAAGGTGCTCTACCATTTGGACCCGTACACGCTCGACTTCGAGGGGGAGGTCCTTTGGACCCACGGGAACTGGCTCGTTCTTGCGAACACCTACTTCTATCCGACCGGAGGAGGTCAGATCACCGACACGGGTACCATCGGTGGCATCGCCATCGAGGAAGTGGTCCGGTCAGGTCCCTGGGTCCTCCATCGGGCTCCGGAGGGGACCACCTTCTCGTTCGCGAAGGGAGCAAAGGTTCCCTGCAAGATCCACGCGCCTCGCCGGCGGCAACTGATGCAGCACCACACGGCCACTCATATCCTGAACGGGACGATGCGGAGGCTCTTGGGCAGCCACGCCTGGCAGGCCGGAGCGTACAAGGGGATGGACGAGGCTCGCCTCGACGTGACCCACTACCAGAACCTCTCTCCTGCCGAGCTGCGCAAGATCGAACGCCTTGCGAACGAGATCGTCCGTGAGGACCGCCCGGTGAAGAGCTACTTCCTGCCCCGTACCGAGGCCGAAGGCCGCTTCGGCTTCTCGATCTACCAGGGCGGCGCCGTTCCCGGAAAGGAGTTGCGCATCATCGAGGTCACGGACTTCGATGTCGAGGCATGCGGGGGGACCCACTGCACGCACACTTCGGAGACCGGGTTCATCAAGATCATTTCCGCCGAGCGGATCCAGGACGGGATGGTCCGCCTCCATTTCGCAGCCGGCGACCGCGCCCTCGACCTCGTGGAGGAGCAATCCGACCTCGTGCGCGAGCTCTCTGCGAAGCTCGCAGCCCCGCTGGCCGGGATCCCGCGGGCGGTGGACGATCTCCTCGGGAAGGTGAGGGAGACGGAAAAGGCCTCCCGGAACCGTTCCGCCGAGAAGGTCTCCGAGATCGCCGCTCGTTTGCTGGCAGATCGGCATGTGACCGTCCCACTGGAGGGAGGGTTCCGAGCCGTCCGGACGAGCTTGGAGATCGATCCCTCGCTCCTCAAAGACCTGGCCCGGCAACTGACCAGCCAGAGAGAGGTGGTGGCCATTCTTGCCGCTGAGCAGGAAGGGGCCTGGTCCTTCTTTGTCGCCTCGGGCACTCCCGAACGCATCTCCGCGAAGTTGGTCCTCGACTCGATCCTGTCCCTATGGCCCGGCAAAGGGGGAGGGAATCCCTCGGCCGCTCGGGCTTCGGGACCCGCAGGAAATGAGCTCAATGACGTGTTAGAGCAAGCTTTGGCCACGGCGCGTGCTCTCTCCCAGGTTTCCCGGTGACGGTGCGGACCTCCGCTTTATATAAGTAGGGCGTATTGGTGCACCACCGAGGAAATTTGGCTATGGACGAGGGCGCCACTCAAACCGCGATACCGCAGGAACTGGTTTCGTTCCTGGGGGGAAGCGGTGGCAGGAGTCTCATTGTTAAGGGGGGAGCAGGAACGGGGAAAACGACCTTCTGTCTCGAGGTGCTGGAAAAGGCCGGGAGGAAGGGACAGAGCTTCTACCTGTCGACCCGGGTTTCAGATGAGGCCCTCTACCGACAGTTCCCGTGGCTCAAGGGAACCGAGATGCGTACACGTATCTTCGATTCTGGAAAGATCCTCCTCGACATGCTCGTGGGCAAAGAGTCGGCCCGCATGTCCCAGGAACCCTCACCTGACCAGAAGGCCAAGGTGTCGGGAGCTAGGGATTTCCTCAAGAGCATCGGCGGCGAGGGCGAACGCCCCACGAAGGTCGACCGATCCCGGTTGACCGCCTTGATGCAGCACACACGGATGCCTGAGGTCGAGCACGTCTACGACCGCATCGAGCGGGTCCTTCCCGAGAAGTCCCTCCTCGTGGTCGATTCCCTGGAGGGGATCACCCACCGGTATGGCCTCGAGATGGAGGAATTCGTCATGTGCCTCCAGAAGGACCTTGTGGAGAACTCCAACACCAACGTCATCCTCGTGCTCGAGAAGGCCGAGGCCGGCGGTATTGAGTACCTCGTGGACGGCCTCGTCTCGCTGTCGCGGGAGGAGGTCGACGAGCGCCGGATCCGCCATGTGCGGTTCGACAAGCTCCGCGCCACTAACATCTCTAAGCCCCGGTATGCCGCCACGCTCTCCCAGGGACGGTTCCGGGCCCTTGGCGGACTCCACTCGCGCTACAACGGGCACAGCACCACCGGACGGCAGTGGCAGCCGGTCACCGACTCGACCACTCACTTCTCGAGTGGCGTGCCGGACATCGATGCCCTCATGGGCGGCGGATACAAGCGGGGTTCCTACAACGCCTTCGACATCGACATCAACGTGTCGATCGATGACTACTACCACCTCTTCATCCCGACCTTCCTGAACTTCCTCTCGCAGGGACGCGGCCTCATGGGTGTCCTCGCCGGAGGAGAGTCTCCGGACCGGCTGAAGGAGCTCATCACCCAGCACGTATCTTCCTCGGTCTTCGACTCCCGTGTGCGGATCATCGACTACACCGCAACGGAGGCCTCTGCGAGCTACATCCTCCCCTTCGGCCGCATCAGCAGCCGGGCGGATGCGCAGCGTGCCTACGAGGAGATCGAGCGCGCCGTTCGCGGCGGGCAAGAGAAGAGCCCCTACATCGAGTACACGGCCTTCGATACGCTCGAGTACCAGCAGGGAGACAACGTGGCCATCACCGGACTTTTCCAGGCGGTCCAGCGCACGAAGATCATGGGCAACCTAGGGATCGGTCTCTTGAAACCCGGCCTCATGGTCACTTCGGAGATCATCAACATGATGGACACGTACTTCCGGGTCGTCAACATCGACGATTCCCCGTGCATCTACGGGATACGTCCCAGGACGCTCATCTACGCCATCGGGATCGACGAGCAGAAGGGGCCACCGCACGTGTCCCTCACCCCAATCGTATAGGGCGCTCGCCCACTGACCGATGCCGGACGTGGACATCCTGATCGGGAGCAAATCGGATCTACCGGTCGCTGCGAAGGCGTCCGAGACGCTGACGAGGTTCGGTCTCACCTCCCAGACCCATGTGGCCTCCGCCCACCGGAATCCGGAGAGGGTGGTCCGTATCCTGAAGGAGTCCGACGCTTCGGTGTTCATTGCGATGGCTGGGATGTCGGCTGCGCTGCCCGGGGTCGTTGCCGCCCAGACCCTCAAGCCCGTCATCGGGGTGCCCGTCTCCGGCAAGATCAACTTGGATGCTGTCCTCTCCGTGAGCCAGATGCCGAAGGGCATCCCTGTGGCCTCGGTGGCCCTAGATGGGGGAGAGAACGCCGCCCTCCTGGCGGTCGAGATCCTCGCTCTCTCGCGCTCCGCTCTCGCCGAGAAGCTGAAGGAGTACCGCGCCGAATGGAATCGGGAACCCGAGACCCCGTGACATGAAAGACCCGGCCAAGATGCTCTCGGAGATCGAGGCCAAGCTATCCGCCGACGTGGGTCCAACGGGAAAGGTCGTCACCGCCCTTTCCGGAGGGATCGACAGCACGGTCGCCGCGTTCATTGCCCACCGCGTCCTCGGGGACCGGGTTCGGAGCCTGTTCGTGGACACGGGACTCCTCCGGGCAGGGGAAGCCCGTCAGGTCGTCGAGCGCATGAGGTCCCAGGGGATCCCGCTGGAGCTCGTGGACGCCCGGAAGGACTTCTTCGCCTCCCTCAAGGGAGTGACGGACCCGGAGACCAAGCGAAAGAGGATCGGGGAGACCTTCATTCGTGTTTTCGAGCGGGAAGCGGTCTCCTCCCAGGCCAAGTACCTCATCCAGGGGACCATCGCTCCCGACTGGATCGAGAGCGGCGGGAACCTCCGGGATGTCATCAAGTCCCATCACAACGTGGGGGGTCTCCCGGAGAAGATGGCCTTCACGATCGTTGAGCCCTTGCGCGACCTTTACAAGGACGAGGTGCGGGCCCTCGCCGGCCTTCTTCAGCTTCCTGAACCTCACCGTCAACCCTTCCCCGGTCCCGGACTCGCCGTCCGCGTCCTAGGAGAGGTCACCGAGGATCGGGTCGCGATACTTCAGCGGGCCACCGCGGTCGTGGAAGAGGCCGTCGAGAAAGCGGTCTCCGAAGGGAAGCTGCGCCTTCCCTGGCAGTATTTTGCCGTGCTCCTCCCGGTGCGGAGCACGGGCGTCACCGGGGACAACCGCACGTATGTCGACACGATCGCCGTGCGGATGGTAGAGTCCATCGATGCGATGTCCGCCACCGCCTCCGAACCCCCCGCCTGGCTCCTTCGGTCCATCTCCGAGCGGATCACCCGCGAGTTGGTAGGGAAGGTCAACCGGGTGGTGTACGACATCACCGACAAGCCGCCCGCCACCATCGAATGGGAGTAGGCGCTTCCTTCCGCAGGTCAGTTCTTTCCGACGGGGATGTGGAGGGACCCGCGGTTGTCGGGTGAGCGGAAGTTCATCCGAGGCTGCACCACCTGCCGGCGGGCCTCCAGACGGCTCCGGTAGGTCACAAGGTCGGCAAGGATCTCCTTCAGGGACTCGCGGAGCGTCCGGGAGGCCTTGTAGCCCATGCGCAGGAGGTTCTCGTGATGGGGCTTGTAGTAGTGTTCCTCGGCCTCGACCCTCGGGTTGTAGGAGTTCTGGATCTTGGCTTCGATGCCCTGGTCCTCCCGTGCCGCGGAGACGACCATCTCCGCCAGCTCCGTGACCGAGTAGGACTCGTCGAACTGGTTGAACACCCGATACTCTCCCTTGGCGGGAGGGTTCTCGACCGAGAGGGTCAAGCTCTGCATCGAGTCTTCCAGGGCAATGAATCCCCGTTTCTGGTGGCCTTTCCCATAGGGTGTGAGCGGCAGTCCCAGGACGGCCTGGACACAGAAGCGGTTGAGGGCCGTGCCCCAGACCTCATCGAAATCAAAGCGGGTCAGGAACTCCTTGCGGGTGATGTCCGGGGAGCGGGTACCGTAGATGACCCCCTGCATGACGTCGGTCGCGGAGATCCCCCAGAGCTTGTTGGCCAGCATGACGTCTCCCGTGTCGAAGACCTTGGACCAGTGGTACCAGCTCGAGGCCTGGCGGGGGAAGGGGAGCCGGTCCTTCCGCCCCATGTACTCTATCTCGAAGAAGCCCTCCGCGATATCGACGTTGGGAGTTCCGTACTCCCCCATCGTCCCCATCTTGACGAGGTGGGTCTGTGGGGACTCTTCGCGAAGCGCATAGAGGATATTGAGGGTGCCCGTGATGTTCTGCACCTGCGTCTCCACCGCGTGGTGCACATCGATCATCGAATAGGGTGCCGAGCGTTGCTCTCCCAGGTGCACGAGCGCGTCGGGTTTCTCCTTCCGGACGACATCCCGGACCGTCTCCCAACGGCACAGATCCCCCCTGTAGAAGCGGAGATGCTTTCCCAGGTGCTTCTCAACTGCCTTGACTCGCTGCTCCATGGTGAGCAGGGGCATGGCGCTGTGGCTTCCGACCTCCTTGACCCGTTTGCGGGTCACGAGGTTGTCGATCCCTGAGACTTCATGCCCTCGGTTGAGGAGATGGAGGGCGAGGGGCCAACCCGAGTAGCCGTCTATGCCTGTGATCAGGACTTTCATCTAGGGCTTACCGCGTAGCAGTCCCGCAGAACGGGCAGAGGAGCATGCTTTCGTTGATATTCCTTCCGCAGGAGGGGCAGGCACGCATTCCTGCTTCGGCTCGGCTCCCACCCTCGCTTGGAGGGGCTTCTGTCATGCCCTGGGGAGGCGTTTGGGCCCCTCGAGCACTGGGTCCAGGACCGGTCGGGCCCCCACCTGGGGGAAGGCCACCGGAGGACGGTGGAGCACCACCGCGACCCTTCTTACCCTTGTCCTTGGCTGCCGCAGCGGCCGGGGCCGACCCGCCGGCCGCCCCGGAAACCGCCATCTGCTGCTTCCAGGTCGCGAAGGGAATGTAGGTGGGCTGGCGCTTCCACCAGTCCCAGAAGGCTCCCTCATTGTAGTTCTCGGCCAGTTCCTTTTGGGCCAGCACGCGGAAGCGCTGAGTGAAAGCGATGTAATCGCTCGCCAGGGCATCCGGCTTGGTTCCTACCAGGAGGGCCGAGCAGTCGGGGCAGACCTTGCTGTCGGCCGGGATGGACGCGCCGCAGCGGCTGCAACGCATAAGCTCCCGTTCGAATTCCGCACCGCACTTGGGGCAGGCTAGCGCGCTCTCAGGGATGAGTTCCCCGCATTCACCGCACTCGACCAAGTTGCCGCGACCCATGCGGCGGAAGACGAAGAAGATAACGAGGACAACGGCCACCGCGATGACGGCGATGATGATGTACCAAAGGTATTGCTGCAAGAACGACTGTTGCGCCACAGCCTGCTCTTTGACCGTGATCATGCTGGGGAGTTGCTTGACCCAGGTGACGTTGCCCAAGTAGGTGAACTGCAGGACGATATTGTAGGTGCCCGCGGTGAGACAGACCGAGGGAAGGAGGAAGCTCGGCAGGGGAGAGGTTCCGTTCGTGACGTCCGCGGTCAACACGCGGGCCGAGCAGTTCAGTCCGGAGTTCGGGTCGAACAGGTGGACGGCCATGTTGGCCGTCTCGTTGGATAGGGCCGCAAACGTGACTGAGCCACCGATGGTCAGAGTGGCGGTTTCTCCTACCGTGTAGGTGACTGGGTGGAAGTTGGTCGTGACCACGATTTGGGGGGCCCGTACTTGGATGGCGAAGTGGTGGTTGAGCGAGAAGGTCGCCGTTCCGTAAGAGTACGTGTTGGTCCACGTAAGGGTCAAGTTGAAGGCTCGGTATCCCAGGCTCGAGCCGATCAGTGCCGGACTGATGTGCCAGGCGGGCATCACGACGGACACCGATGAGGGTCCTCCGGCGACCGGTCCGGTGGAGAAGACGGACACCGGGATCCAGCTCTTGTTGTTGCTGGCTTCCATGTAGAGAGTGGCGTTCGCGTTGTTCGTGGGTCCTCCGACGTTGGTCAGGTTGGCGGAGACAGAGAGGCTCGTTCCAATCCCAAAGGGTGAAGTTGCGGGGTTAAGCCCCGTTGCGTTGTTGACGGTATAGTAGTTCCCCTGCCCTCCCTGGGTTTGCACAACAAAGTCCTTGCTCGCATTGACCAGTTGGAGCGTCGTAAAGTCTTCGAGGTTGACGTTCTGCGAGACTTGGGCGTTGACGGGTGGATAGGAAATGGGGGGCAGATTGGCCGGCGACTGGATGTTCACTTGGACAAATCCGAGGTTGTTGGCGTAGGTGATGAGCATCGAGGTGTTCACGGTCACCAGGGTCGAGACCGGCATCAGTTTGTGGATGGGCTGGCCGATCGGCTGGGACAGGTTCCCGTTCCACAGGAAGGTGATCGTGACGTTCACGTTCGCATCGCCCGTGTTGATTGCAGAGGCCTGGATCGAGACCCGGTTGCAGGTGTTCGACTGGGGTAGCGTGATGGCTTGCCCAGTGCAGGCATCAATGATCTGCACCGTGGTCGTCGAGGACAGGATCTGCGGGGACTTCAGCGCCGTGTAAGTGGTGACAAAGGTCTTTCCGGCCGTTCCGTTCTCTGGGAAGAGATGCATCGGGTCGACCATTGCGACCAACGTGTGGGGGCCCGAGGAGTGGAAGGGCACCGTGAAGGTGAAGCTGAACGTTTGGGTGGCCGAACTCCCAGCGGTGAAGCTCACGTAGCTCGGACCCGAAACGTTCTGGATTGTCCCGTACTCATCGTAGAGGTAGATCGGCACGCTGAGACCTCCCGAGATCGTGATACCGTTCGTGTCGACGACGGTGAGGTTCACCAGGACGGAGTCACCTTCGAACAGGTTGCAAGAGACGCCGCACGTGACCCCCTGGGTCTCAACGGTCATGGCGGTCAACTGGATGTCGGCCGTAAAGAGCGGAAGCACCACCGGGGTGAGCGCTGTGAAGGCGCAGGAGGCGGTGATGTAGGGCCAGGAACACATTTGGGGCGTGGAAGTGATGCCCGTGTTCAGGGTGGTCGAGGTCCCGTTGATGTAGTTCACTTTCTCTTGGAAGGAGATGTTATAGAGACCACCGACATAGAGTCCATCGGCGAGGGAGCCCTGCGTCACGTAGGATGTGGCCAGGGCGTAGTTCGCCATACCCGAAGCCGTGGTGTTCCCGTAACCATAAGGAGACCCGGCCGGAACGGCTCGTGCAACCACGGCTCCCAGGAAGTAGGGGGCGAAGGACGCGGGGTTTGTGGCGCTCGTAGCCAGAGCGGCGACCGTCTTGTTCGTGACACCAGAGACGGCGCTCAGCATCGTGTCGGGAACGGGGGAACCGCTCGTGCCGATGGTAGATACCTGGACCCAGTTGTAGACCCAGTAGCTGCTCGTGGCGTCTACCTCGAAGGCGTTCACATTGCCGCAGGAGGGAGCGGTAGCCGTGCCCCAGGAGGTGATGGCCGAAGTGTTGAGAAGGTCCCCAGTGGATCCGCCCGAGAGATAGAGCTTGTTTGACTGATAGGGAAGCTCGCAGGTGGCGTTTCCCCAGTTCACATCGATCTGGGAGTCGACCGCGTAGAGGTGGGATGCTCCTCCGACGGTGATGTTGAAACCGAAGATAGGAACCATGCTCAGGAGCAAGCTCTTGATCGTACCGGCTCCTCCACCGCTAGCGAAGGTGACATTCGCAGTGCCGGCCTGCATGGCGGTCAGGAGGCCGGAGAGGCCACCCGGGTTGACGTACGAGGCAAGGAAGGTGGAAGGGATGCTCATGTTGAAGGTCGTGGTGTTGCCGATGCCCAGATTCACGGGAAGTCCGGCTTGGGCGTGGCCGTTGTAGTGGAAGGTCGGGGTGACCGTTCCAGTCGCGGTGTCGTTGAGCACGAAACTGATCGTTGCACCAGACCAGGATGAGTAGGTGTCTTGGACCAACGCCTGGCTGTTCGGGGGCATAAGTCCCTTGACCACGGCCGTGGTGGAGACCGCGCCGGTCTGGACCTGACTGCTGACAAAGTTCTCGTCAAGCGCAGAGGTCAGGGCATCGGAGTCCTTGTAGTAGTTAACGATGGAACTGTTGACCGTTACAAGGTTGCTGCCTCCTTCAACGGTGATTTGAGGAGCATAGCGGTTGTCCCCGGTGAAGTTGGCTGGGGACGAAGGAGCGACAGAGTTCGGACCGATCCGAGAATTGTTGACGAACAGGGTTGAGCCGCCCGTGACGTAGATCGAGCCGGCAAAGGCCAATGATCCGTCTTCCACCATGACCATGCTCGAGCTGTCGACGGTCAGGTTGAGCTTGGGGAAGGCATCGAAGGAAGCGGCACTGGTGTTGATCGAGGCATTGACGAGCCGGAGCTGGGCCCCGCCGGTGACATTCACGTGGTACCGGTAGGCAAGGTCACCAGCAAGGGAGGTGTTCTTCGTCGCTGTGAAGCTCTGGACCATCAGCACGGTGTTCTTGACCGTCAGCACGGCCCCGTTACACACCGTAACGTTCCCACCAACGGCTAGGATGCCGATCTTGGAGGTTAGGGTCTGAGTAACTCCGGCGCCGCAGAGGGTGATTCCCCCGTTCGTGGAGGATTTGGGGGCGGCAGATGAGGGGAAATGGTTAGCGGAAGTCCCCACTGGCGGAGCGACAGCTAGTGAATTGATGGCCACGCCATATGTCAGGCCGGACCCAACCATCAGAAGCAATACAGTCAACGCGAACCATCGGTACCCAGATGCAGTTGAGGGTGACAACTCTACTCCACACTCCTCATAATGTAATACGTCAAGGGCATATAAAAGATGGCATCTTCCGGGGTTCCCACACCGGCGCCTGGGTAAGAGTTCGAGGGGAGGGTTGGGTACAGGATATGTTTCCTAGGAGGAAGTGCCGCCCCGGAAAGGCTTTCTACTGTTGGATTTCCTCGCCTCTGGAGCAAGTCCATGAGCGAAGAATTCGGTCTTTTCATCGGAGGAAAGTGGGAATCGCCTGCGGGAGCGAAACGGTTCGTGACCCGGAGCCCTTCAACGGGAGAGGAGCTGGGAAGTTTTGTGGCAGCGACCGCGGCCGACGCCACGCGAGCCATTGAGACCGCGCACAAGGCCTTCGAGAGCTGGCGCAGGACCCCCGCCCCCAAGCGGGGTCAGATCCTCCTGCGCGCTGCGGAGGTCTTCAAAGCCCGTAAGGATGAGCTCGGAAGTTTTGTGACCAAGGAGATGGGGAAGATCCTCCCTGAGGGAAAGGGGGACGTTCAGGAAGCGATCGACTTCGTCGAGTACATGAGTGCGGAGGGACGGCGACTGCTCGGAGAGACGGTCCCATCCGAGCTCCGCAACAAGTATTGCTTCACGCTCCGCCAGCCCAAGGGGGTCGTGGCCGCGATCACCCCCTGGAACTTCCCGGTGGCCATACCGAACTGGAAGATCGCCGCTGCCCTCATCACGGGAAACACCGTGGTCTTCAAGCCCGCCACCAACACTTCGCGCTGCGCCGTGGAGCTTACCCGGGTCTACGAGGAGGCAGGCCTCCCCCCCGGAGTTCTCAACCTCATCACCGGATCGGGCAGTGTGGTGGGCAAGGAGCTCACCACCCACCCCTTGGTTCGGGCCGTGAGCTTCACGGGCGGGACCGACACCGGCCGGGGAATCTACACGGAGGCCGCGAAGGCGCTCAAGTACGTCCACCTTGAGATGGGTGGGAAGAACCCGCAGATCGTCATGGAGGACGCCAACCTTGATCTTGCGGTGGACGGACTCCTCTTCGGGGCGTACGGGTCCTCGGGACAGCGCTGCACGGCCACGAGCCGGCTTCTCCTTCACAAGAACGTATACGATGAGTTCCTCGCACGCTTCCTCAAGCGCCTGGCCAAGTTCCGGGTCGGAGACCCCCTCAAGGAAGGGACGGACATGGGACCGGTATCGAGCGCGGACCAGGAGAAGAAGATCCTGGAGTACATCGAGATCGGGAAGAAGGAGGGTGCCAAGCTCCTCTACGGAGGGAAGAAGCTCACGGGAGGGTTGTACGACAAGGGGTTCTTCATCGAGCCCACCCTCTTCGAAGCGCGCCACGGGATGCGCATCACCAAGGAGGAGATCTTCGGGCCTGTCCTTTCCGTCATCAAGATCTCGGACTTCGACGAGGCGGTGAAGGTCGCCAACGATGTGGAGTACGGACTCTCATCCTCCATCTACACACGGGACGTCAACCGTTCCTTCCAGGCGATGGAGCGCTTGGAGGCGGGGATCACCTACATCAACGCCCCGACCATCGGAGCCGAGGTCCAGTTGCCCTTCGGAGGCATCAAGAACACCGGCAACGGCGGCCGGGAAGCGGGGACGGTGGCCATCGAGGAATTCACCGAGATCAAGACGGTCTTCGTTGATTTCTCGGACCGTTTGCAGAAGGCGCAGATCGAAAGCTGAACGATGTCCAGGTCCTCCGGCCGGAAGGGGTCCCTCGCCTACCCTTCCCGTCCGCTGTCCCGACCCCAGCTCGCCGCCCGTCTGCGGCAGGCCCGGAAGGAGGACTGGGACTACCGCCGGGGAACGATCTTCGGCAGCATGTGCACCCAGCCGATGGAGGAGGCCGTGCGGGCCGCCCGTCCGTTCGTCACCGCCAACCTGGGAAACCCCGGTCTCTGCCCAGGCACCGCACGCCTGGAAGAGGAGCTTGTCCGATGGTTGCTCGAGCTCTTCCATGGACCCCGCTTCGGAGCCGGGGGCTCCATCGTGACGGGGGGCACAGAAGCCAATCTGACCGCGCTCTGGGTAGCGCGCAACGTTTCGGGGGGGACCGAGGTGGTCCTCCCCCGGAGCGCCCATTTCTCCTTTGTCAAAGCGCTTGACCTCCTCTCCTTGAAACCTCGTTGGATCCCGGTGGATTCGAAGGGTCGCTCGATCCCCCACAAGGCTGCACGCGCGATCACTCGCAAGACCGCCGCCGTGATCGCTGTGGCCGGGTCCACGGAGCTCGGGGCGGTCGACCCGGTCGAGGAACTGTCCGAACTCGCCTTGGAGGCGGGGGTGCACCTCCATGTGGATGCCGCCTTCGGTGGCTTCGTCCTTCCCTTCCTGAAAGAGGCAGGTAGGGAGTACCTTCCCTTTGATTTTTCTCTCGAAGGAGTCTCCAGTCTCGCGGTGGACCCTCACAAACTGGGAGGTGCGCCCGTGCCCTCGGGAGCTTTGCTCTTCCGCGAGGTGAAGGAAGCGGGCTCGATATCGGTGGATTCCCCCTATCTGAGCAGTCCTGCGGTCACCGCGCTCTTGGGAACACGTCCTTCCGCCAACGTGGCCGCAACCTTCGCTGCACTGGCCCGGATGGGCCGCTCAGGCCATATCCGCACCCTGCGCCAGGTGCTTGCGCTCACTCAGCGCATCGCAGACGAAGGTCAGCGGATGGGACTGGAACTGGTGACGGATCCCATGATCAACATCGTGGCGTTCCGGCACCGGAACCCTGCGGGGGTCCAAGCCGAGATGCTCCGGAAAGGCTGGGACGTGAGCGCTATCCGGGAGCCCGGGTCTCTTCGCTTCGTGGTGATGCCCCACGTCACAGAGGAATCGGTCGCCCGAATGTTGCGGGACCTTCGAACGGTGCTTCGAGGGTCTCCGCCTAACGGTTGATATCGTAGTGGTACAGGCTCCGTTGGTTCTGGACCTTCTGCTTGGAGAGGGGCTGGAGCAGTTCGTCCTCCTCCAATGCGATCAGGGTCTCCTGCGCCGGTACGGCGATGGTGATCTGCCGGTAGCGCCCTCCTCGTCCCCGAGAAAGTAGCTCGGTATGGATGAGGCCGAGGGTCTCCATCTCCGAGATGTAATTGTAGATGCTCCGGGTGGTCAGAGGGGCGATCCCCATCCGGTTGCAGAGCTCGGCGTAGCCGTCGTAGGCATCCCCGGTGGGAAGGGGTAACCGGCGCCGTTCGGTGGTGGAGACGATGGACCACAGCAGGATCTTGCAGTGAACCGGGAGCGTCTTCACGCAGGCCGTGATGATGTCCGTCTCCAAGTTGGCTTTGGCCCGGTGGACATGCTCTTCGCTGATCCCATGGGACCCCGTCCGCTCCGCGATCTGGGCGGCGACCCGGATCAGCGCCAGCGCCCGGCGGGCATCGCCGTTCTCCTGCGCAGCGTAGACCGCACACTTCTCGACAACCCCTGGTTCGATGACGTCCGAGGCGAAGACCTCCTGGACGCGGTCCCGGAGGATGTCCCTGAGCTGGGTCCAATCGTAGGGAGGGAAGAGGACCTTCTCCTCGTTCAGGCGGCTCCGCACCCTCGCATCGATGGATTCCGTGAACTTGAGGTCGTTCGAGATACCGATGATCCCCACCTTGGCTCGGGTGAGTTCGGTGTTTATCTGGGAGAGGGTATAGAGCACGTTGTCCCCCGAACGCTTGACGAGCTTGTCGATCTCGTCCAGGACGAGGATGATGGTCCCGGCTTTCTTGTCGAAGAGGTTCCGCATCGCCACGTAGACCCTGTCCAGGGACCACCCGGTGGGGATTCGGGACTCCTCGTCCGGGCTGACCGAATTTCCCAGGGTCTGGAGCAAGGCATAGTGGGTGTCCACGTTGGCGCAGTTGACGGCGACAAAGCTCAGGGGATGGGGCAGGTTGGTGCGTCGCTCCATATCCCGGCGGACCATCGTGATGACCGCTGTCTTCCCCGTCCCGATCTTGCCGTAGATCATGATGTTCGAGGGCGTGTCGCCCCGGAGGGCAGGGGCCAGGATCTCGACGACCCTCTCGATCTCCTTGTCCCGGTGCAGAAGGCGGCTCGGGGTGTAGTTCTCCCGGAGAATGTCGGGATTGCCCTTGTAAAGTGAACTGGACTTCTCCAGGATCTTGTCGAAGGCGCTCGAGACGGTACCGGAGGAACTCTCCAGTTTCAATGGCGTCCCGTTTTCGTCCACTTCGACCACCTACACTGCCTGACGAGAAGGCCCTAGAGATTCTTCAACCATAAAGACTTTCTGTCTGCAGACCCCCTTCGCCCCTCTGGTATTCAAAGACCGTCAACCAATCCGGTCCCCTTGATCCGGCCCATCCACCGTGAGAGGCCGGACTCCAGGCGCCCTTCCCCTTGGAGCACTCGGAGGAGTTCCCCGGCCAGCTCTTCCGT
>JAKAYL010000018.1 GCA_021809545.1 Thermoplasmata archaeon | reverse complement strand
TCCTGATTGCAAATCAGGCGATCTTCCGCTGATCTACGCGCCCGCCCGCGGTTCCGGGGTGGGTTACGGTCCGGGCCATAAGGCATTTTCCTCCGGTTGGAAGGTCCTCCCAAGTGAAATAGTGCCCGGGCTCTGTTGAGGTGAGGACCATGTCGGCAGGCCAGGGCAGCGGACCTTACTACTATGTCCGGGTCAAGCACGAGCGCCCCCTCGGGGTCGCCCTGCTGGCCGTGATCATCGGGCTCTTCGGCGCCCTCTTCACCATCGTGGGGCTCCTCCTCATGCTCGCCTCCGCCTTCCTGGGGGTCTATCACCCCACCTTGGACTTCGGATTTCACCTCCTGACGTCCAGCTTACTCCTCGCCGGGCTCTTCCTCTTGATCTTCGGCGTCATCATGCTGGCGCTCGCCACCGGGCTCTGGCACCTGGAGCAGTGGGCGCTGGTCCTGAGCATCATCGTCTTTGGAATCCTATTCATCCTCGATCTGCTGGGAGGAAGCCTCACAGCGATACTCTGGGGACTCCTTCTCGTCTACTTGTTCCTGGTCCGCCAGCACTTCAATTGAACAAAGCCTGATCCCGGGGGCCTCAGGCAGAGAAAGCCACCCGGGCGAGGAGGACTTCGGCTACCGAATTCAGAGTGCCGGATAGCCCCCAGAAATGGCCTCGCTACTGAGGCCATAAGCCTGGATTGTATCGTCACTACCTACGAGGCTATTCGCCCCCGTATTGAACGAAAGGAATTCAGACGCGTTGACGGGGACCACCGTTGACCACGAATCTTGTCCCTGGACATAGGTGGAGACCACGGCCTGGTTGTAGATCAGGCTCACGCTCCAACCAGACACTGCATTGCCTTGGATGTTCACAATCTTGAAGGCGAAGACCCCAGTATCGAGCCCCTTGGAGGAGGTGACCACGGAGAAGTTTAGCCAGTGCATCGTGTTGGCGGCGTTATGCCCTGGAGCTTCTCCCTGCAGTTCAATAGTCAAGGGAGCTGGCGAAGTCCCCTTGAGATAGCCCGAGACCAACACGTAGAGTACCGCGGCGATAACTACGGTGATGGCGACCAGCAAAATCGTGGCAATGATCGGTGAGACCCCTCGACGAGGTAAACGCCTGCGGGTGTTTCTGATTCCATTCATGTCTCTCGAGCCCCTCTGTACCAATAACTGGTAGGGAACGGTATTTTAGGATTCCACGGCAAATATCGTCAATAGCCGATTTGTCCATCGTCACCGCATGCGCTGTGGTTGACAAGCATCTACGAACAACCGCTCCGAGATTGGGAGCGCACATGTGGTCATAGCATATCACTCATCCAAAAAGCAGTTAAGAAAAAAAGGAAAAGGTTGGAAGGGACGTCCCCAGAGGGGGCGCCCCTTCTTTCGGAAAACAGTTTCGGGACTAGAGGCCCTGGTACCCGCCGCTGACCGAAGCACCGCTCAGTCCGACCGCCTGGATGCTGTCACCAGATCCGACCAAGTTTGTTCCACCAGTCCAGAAGACCATCGAGTCCGATGCGTTCACTGGCTCAGTGGCACCCCAACTGGAGCCGCCCGCGCTAAAAGATGTAACGTTCGTGGTTCCCCAGTAGAGATAACACTTCCAACCGACTACGGCATTGCCATTCACATTGACGATCTTCCAGCCGAAGTCGTTCGTCGTCATCGAGTTAGATGCCGAGATGGTGGAAAAGTTGAGGTAGTAGGCAGTCTTCGGCCCATTGTGGCCCGTGGTCAGGCTCTGCAGGTTGATACTGAGAGGAGCCGAGCCTGTCCCCTTCAGATACCCGCTCACCAGCACATACAGCACTGCGGCAATGACCACAGTGATGGCGACCAGCAGGATCGTGGCGATGATCGGCGATACTCCGCGCTTGTTCTTCCTTCCCGCTGAGAGCTTCAGCGGAGGCATTCCTCTCTTCATCATTCGGTTCTTTTCTCCAAGGATTTCTCCTTACGAACCAAAGTGTTAGTTGTAGTATTTAATAAGTGTTCCTGACGCACCGACAAGTGTCGATGTTGACTTCGTCAGAGGTTTAAGTCCGGGCTTTCCGAACAACCTTCTCGGGCAGCCCACGGGCCCGTGCCGCTGCCGGGGTGGCCCGCACGGGGCCGGGTTCCGCCGAGAAGTCGCCCAGGGACTTCTGGAGGCGGCGGTGCTCCTGGGGGACGCTGACCGGGTAGCGGCCCGTCAGGCAGCCCACGCAGAGCTCGCTCTCCTTCATCTGGATGGCGTCGAAGAGCCCCTGCATGGAAAGGTAGGCGACGGAGTCCGCCCCGATGAGGCCGGCGACCTCCTGGACGGTGCGTTGGTAGGCGATGAGGTCCCGCCGGTCCTTCATGTCGATCCCGAAGTAGCAGGGAGCGGTGATAGGGGGACAGCCTACCCGGACATGGACCTCGGTCGCCCCCGCGGTGCGGACCATGGCGACGATCTCCTTCAGGGTCGTTCCCCGCACGATGCTGTCGTCCATGAGGACGATCCGCTTGCCCTTGATGACCCCGGGCACCGGGTGGAGCTTCACGCGCACCTCCTCCTCCCGGCGCCGCTGGTCAGGGAGGATGAAGGTCCGCTCGACGAACCGGTTCTTGATGAGACCCTCCGCGTAGGGGATCCCGGAGACATGGGACAGGCCCAGGGCCTGGGGACGGCTCGAGTCGGGCACCGGGATCACGACGTCCGCCTGGGCGGGGCTCTCCCGGCCCAGCATCTCGCCGATCCGGTAGCGGACCTCGTAGACGAGGCGGGCATCGATGATGGAGTCGGGGCGGGAGAAGTAGACCCACTCGAACATGCAGTGGGCGGTGTGCCTCGGGGTGGTGCCCTTGACGGACTTTACCTGGAGGGGGAGCTGGCCCTCCTTCTTCCCCTTGGGTTCCTCGATGACGATGATCTCGCCGGGCTGGACGTCCCGGACGTCGGTGCCGCCCATGAGCTCGATGGCGACCGATTCGCTGGCCACGGCGAATCCGTTCTCCAGCTTTCCCAAGGAGAGGGGGCGGATGCCGAGGGGGTCCCGGAAGGCGTAGATCTTCTGGCCGTGGAGCATGACGATGGCGTAGCCTCCGGAGACCTCGCCCATGAGGCGCTTGATGGCGAACTCCATGCTGGTGGAGTTCTCGTACTCGGTCGCCAGGTAGTTCCCGATGACCTCGGTGTCGGCGTTGCCGATGAATTCGATCCCCTCCTGCTGGAGCCGCCGGCGCAGGGGCTGGTAGTTGACGATGTCGCCGTTCTGGCCGAGCGCGAGGTCCCCGTCACGGGTGGGGATGATGATGGGCTGCGCGTTCTGGACGGAAGAGGCGCCGCGGGTGGAGTAGCGGACGTGCCCGATACCGGCACTGCCCCGGAGCGCGTCCAAGGCGTCCCGGTCGAAGACCTCGTGGACGAGACCCATCTGGCGGCGGTTGTAGAAGCGACCGTGGGAGGAGGTCACGATGCCCGCGGATTCCTGGCCCCGGTGCTGGAGCGCCCGCAGGCCGAGATAGAGATAGGGGGCGGCCCCCTTGCCGGGGACGGAGACGGCCGTCACACCGCACTTTTCCTCGGGCCCCACGAACTTCCAACAGAGGGGAAGGTAGATAAAGTCGTTCTACAGCGACGGCCGACAGAGGGTCGCGAACCATCCTTCGCGGCGCAAAAGTGGCGTTCCGAAGCCGACCCTCAATGGTTAAGTTCTGGGAGACCTCGCTCCCGTTGCATGAAGAAGGACCTGATGGAACTCCTCTGCTGCCCGTTGTGCCGGGGGGACCTCACGCTGGAGGCCCGCAAGGAGGCCAAGGGAGAGATCCTCGACGGGACGATCCAGTGCACGAAGTGCTCGGCCAAGTTCCCGATCGAGGACGGCATCCCCAACATGCTCCCGCCCGAGCTGCGCTAGCGGGCGGGCAGTTGGGGGAGGGATCCCCCTACCGGAGGAGTCCTGCGCCCCGGAGCTCTTCGGTGATCTTCTTGACGGCCCGGTCGACGTCCGCGGGCTTCCGGGCGCCGGTGCACACCAGCTTCCCGCTGCCGAAGAGGAGGATGACCACGCGAGGGTCTTCGATGCGGCACACCAGACCCGGGAACTGCTCGGGCTCGTACTCCACGCGCTCGAGACCCAGGGTCACGGCGATGGCGTTGAGGTTGATCTCGCTGCCGAGGTCCGAGGAGGCCACGATGTTCTGGACATCGATCTTGGGCTTGGCGAGGATCTTCTGCCCGGTCTTCCGGATCTCCTTCGCCACCTTCTCGATGGAGCGGCCGACCTCGACCATGCTCTTCGCGCCTGTGCAGACCACCTTTCCGCTGCGGAAGAGAAGGATCGCCGTCTTCGGCTCCTTCAAGCGGTAGATGAGCCCAGGGAACTGCTCGGGCTCGTATTCCGCCCCGTCGAGGGAGAGTGCGATCGATTGCAGGTCCAGTTCGTCTCCCAGCGATGTGGAGGCCACGACGTTCTCGATGCGTATCTTAGCCATAGGTTTTAAAGCATTTATATACGGTTTATAAGCTTTGTGACACAGACCATAGCCCGGTCCATGAGGGCCCGCACTCCGCTTAGTTCGGATTTCCCGGTCCATGCATTTTGGGTCAGTTTTCGGAAGCTTCAGGGGGGCTCACCCCCACATTTTTGGCCCGGACATCTCCTTTTAGTACCGCCGGGGGCTGCCCACCCCCGTGTACCGCCAGAAGTTCCCCTGGGAGAAGGACGGCGAGATCTGCAAGTATTGCCTGGGTTCAGGATCCGGCCTCGGGGGCATCTGCAAACACTGCCTCGGAAGCGGACGGACGTTCAAGGGAACCGCCCGGGAACCCTGCCCGAACTGCGCCGGGCTCGCCCAGAAGGACGGGGCTCCCTGTCCCAAATGCGAGGGAAAGGGATGGCGCGCCGCCGTCGACAAACCGAGGAAGGCGTGCCGCTACTGCATGGGCAGCGGGAAGACCCTCGGCGGCGGATGCAAGCACTGCGGAGGGAGCGGGTACCTGGAATTGGACGAGAAGGGGGAGGAGGTCGACCTCTCCAAGGGAGCCAAGGAGAAAGCGGCCAAGTGTCCTTACTGTCTGGGATTCGGATTCCGCCCTGGCGGACACAAGTGCGACAGCTGCAATGGGACGGGGTTGAAGCCCCAGTCCCCCGTCTGACGGATTCGGAACGTTTCCCTAAGCCTGGGGACAGGACAGGGTAATCCAGTCCATCCTAGGAGACAGGGGTTCCTACGACCCCGGCGGGTGCGAGCTTCTCGAGCGCCGCCGGCAGACCTTCCAGGGTGTACTCCGACCAGGCCGCGCCCAGCTTGAGCATGTCCTGAGGGGTGATGACCCACCCCGGCAGTTTGCATGCCCTCCCCACCACGACCAATTCCGGGAACCGCTTCGCCACTTCGATGTCGAACCGGGAGTCCCCGACCAGCACGAAGGGCACCCCTGTCCAGCGTTTCTTGTACTCCTGGATATGCAGATCCTTCGTCCCCTGGCCCGCCCCCATCACCCCGTCCAGCAGGAAGGCGATCCCTTCCCGCTCCAAGATGAGCTCGGCGACCTCCCGTTCCGCGCCCGTGGCCACGACCAGGACCCAGCCGGCCCGGACAAGGGCTTTCAGCACCTGCGGGATCTCGGGGAAGAGCTTCACCTTCGAGTAGACCTCCATGACCTTCACCTCGTGGAAGTGGAGGGCCACCCGGTGGAGCTGTTCCCGGGGCTTCTCAGGGAAGAGCTCCAGCAGTTGCCGTTCGAAGGGCATCCCGGTCGTGGCGTAGTACATGGCCATCGCCTCCTCGACGGGAATGCCGAAGGCCTCGTGCATCACCTTCGCGGCGGTCGCCCCGATCTCCTTCATGTCGTCGACCAGCGTACCGTCCATGTCGAAGACGATGACCCCGCGAGGCCTCTTGGTTTCCGCCGTCACAGCTTCCTTCGGATACGAAGCGCCCTACTTGGCTTTCGCGTGACTCGGGACACCTGTTCCTGGTGCGACGAGCCTCCGCTCGCTCCTTCGAATCCGGGGGAACGGCTTCGGAAGTCGTTGAGAATGCTTCAAGGTCGATACGGAAGTCAAGTTTTGTGCTACCCACAGAAACGGGTCACCAAAGGTCCCTTACCAACAGATTCTTGTGCTCGTTTGCTATGTTGTTAACCTGATGCAACCCCGCGGTCCCATCGAGACCCCCAAGAAGGCGTTCTTCTCTTGGTCCCGGTGTCCCAGGACTCCGGCGGACTCCCTCCGGTCGGGGAGGGCCCAGCAAGAGCCGGCTCCCAGCGAGGTGAGATGTTCCCCGGCCAACCTTTGAACTCTCCGGGCCGTGAGACACCGGAGGAGTGCCCCACGTGTGGTGCTCCCCTGCCGCTCCCCGACGAGTTCGGTTGCGTCACCTGTCCCTATTGTGGGGTCCGCAGCCAAGTGAGGACCGCCCCGCCTCCCCCTCCCAGGCCAGCGTACCCGCAATACGCTCCTCTACCCGTATATCCGCCAGGACCGCCCTTGAACTACAGTCAGGGAGGCACACATGCCGTGGCCCAGATCGTCGGGACGGTGATCGTTCTGATCATCGCCGTGGGCATGACGATCTACGCCTCGCAGCTTCCCACGTCGCCTCAGCTGCCGACCACCTCTTCCAATTCTCCCTGCCAGGCGACCATCTTCGCGAACCCGCAATCCGGATATGCCCCCCTCATCGTGACGTTCACTTCGTCGGTGACCCCTCCCGATGGTTCGTATGCTCTGTGGTGGGACTTTGGAGCGGGGTCCAGTCAAACGTATTCTACGAACGGGGCGCCCGTGAACTACACCTACGTCACCAACGGCACCTTCGTCGTCCAGCTCACGGTGCAACCTCAGTATTCCCAGCAGCAAGGGTGTGCTGCCGCCACGACCGTTGTCGTGCAGTAGGGAAGACCCCAGGTCCTCCAACACCTTCATTGCCTCGGAGAGTTACAGGATCACCGCATGGCCAAGCGTCCTGAGAAACCGACCGGCCCCACCGCCGCCGATGTGACCCGGAGGTACATCGACGAGCATCCGTCCATCCGGGACTGCCTCGCATGGGACGTCATCAACTTCACGGCCCTCGCCCGCAAGATCCTCGAGGAAAAGGGGGTCAAGAACGAGGAGGCCGTCACCGTCGCCTGCCGGAGGTACCAGAAGCAGATGTCCGGGGATCCCACCGCGGACGAGCGCCTCATGAAGGTCATCCGCGGGAGCCGCATCGAGGTCCGCACCCGCGTGGCCATCATCGCGGCCCGGAACGACTGGGAGGTGCTCCTCCGGGTCGACGAGGCCGCAGGGGAGCTCCTCAAAGACCGCCGCCACCTCCTCCAACTCATCCAGGGCCCCGGCTCCCTCACCGTCCTCCTGGAGGATGATCTCCTCGAGAGCGTCCTTTCGGGGCTCCGCAAGGAGAACGTGATCCGCATCCACCGGGGACTCGCGGCGCTCACCATCCGCTCCCCCATCTCCATCGTGGAGACCCCCGGGGTCCTCGCCTTCCTCGCGAGCACGCTCGCCCGTCGCGGGATCAACAGCCTCGAGATCGTGAGCTCGCACACCGAGAGCACGTTCGTCCTCGACGAGAAGTCGCTCCTCTCCGCCTTCGAAGTGCTCGGGGAACTCATCCATTCCGGTGAGAACGACAATTCAGGGGAACCTGTGTCTCCTACGGGACATTCTTCGCGCTGACGGAACTCGGCGGGCCCGCGCGCGTTTTCTCCTCGACACCGGATTGATAGGAGGCTGCTCCCTAGGTATTTCCCGGGTGAAACGTAGGATTGGCACAAGGCACCGTCGGTGTCGTGGGAGCGAGCGGATACCTCGGTAGCGAGGCTCTCCGGCTTCTCGCCCAGCATCCGGATCTCAAGCTGACCCACGCGGTCTCCTCTCATCACGCCGGGGAGAAACTGGGCTCCCTCTGCCCCTGGCTGTCCTCGGGCAGAGACCTAGTCCTCACTTCGGATGCGAGCGCCATGGATGTGGATGTGGCGCTCCTGGCGCTTCCCTCTGGGGAAGCTCCGGCCCTCGTCCCCGGGCTCCTGGAACGCGGCATCCGGGTGGTCGACATGGGACCCGACTACCGCCTCAAGGACCCCGAGGTCTACCAGGCGACCTACGGTCGCCCCCACGCGGACCTTGACCACCTCCCCGAGGCCGTCTACGGCCTCACGGAACTGGCGCGGGAAGAGGTCGCCAAGGCACGGCTCATCGCCAATCCGGGCTGTTACCCCACCGCCACGCTCCTGGCGCTCCTCCCTCTGGCTCGGGAGAGACTGTTGCCTCCCCACATCATCGTCGACGCCAAGAGCGGGACCTCCGGGGCCGGGACTACCCCCGGGCCCCTCACGCACCATCCCCAGGCCGGGGCCTCGGTCAATGCCTACGGGGAGGGAAAGCACCGTCACGGTCCCGAGATCCGGGAGGCGCTCACCCTGCTCGGCGGGGCGGTGGGCGAAGAGGCCTCGCAGGTCACGTTCGTTCCTCACATCGTTCCCGTCGTTCGGGGGATCCTCTGCACCATCTATGCCCCGGGCGTCCCGGCGGGGGCCGTCGAGACCTGGACGCAAACGCTCGCACAGACCTACGCAAACAGTCCCTTCGTCCGCCTGGGCCCGGTTCCGAAGCTGCCCTGGGTCCAAGGGTCGAATGCCTGCCAGCTTGCCACTCAAGCGGCTCCCCCCTCGGTCGTTCTCTTCAGTGCCATCGACAACCTGGTCAAGGGGGGTGCGGGTCAAGCGATCCAGAATGCCAACCTGATGATGGGGCTCCCGGAAACCGCCGGGCTTCCGCAGGGAGGACTGGGCCCATGAACGGCTCCACCCTTTCCGTCACTGAGCAGGGGGTCACCTACCCGAAGGGATTCCGCGCGAGCGGGGTTGCCTCGGGGATCAAGCGCTCCCTGCGCCCCGATCTCGCGCTTCTCGTGAGCGACCGCGAGGCCTCCGCCGCGGGCGTGTTCACCACGAACCGCATCCGGGCGGCGCCCGTCCTCCTCACGGAGGAGATCCTTGCCCGTCAGGGAGGAATGAGCCGCGGGGTGGTGGTCGTGAGCGGGGTCGCCAACGCGCTCACGGGACCGGAAGGGTACGCCGACAGCGCCCGGGTGATCGAGCTCGCAGAGCAAGCGCTCGGAGCCTCCCACGGGTCCCTTCTCCACGCGGCGACCGGGGTCATCGGGCCCCGCATCCCGCTCCCAGCCATCGAGCGTCACATCGGCGCCGCGGTGGAGGCCCTCGCTCCCACCCGGGAGGGAGGTTTCCGGGCCGCCTCCGCCATCCTGACCACGGACACGACCACGAAGGAGGCGGCCGTGGCGGTGAAGCTGGCGGACGGCACCCGCGTCCGCGTCGCTGGGATGGCCAAGGGAAGCGGCATGATCGCCCCGTCCCTCGCCCCTCCCCATGCCACCACCTTAGCCTTCCTTTCGACGGATGCCAAGGTGGACTCCGAAGATCTGCAAACGGTGCTGAACCAGGAGGCGGACCGCACTTTCAACATGGTGAGCGTGGACGGCGACACTTCCACCAACGACACCGTCCTCCTCTTCGCCAACGGCGCGGCCGGGGGCTGCTCGGCAGGGAAGGACCCCGCTTTCGTGCGGGCTGTCGGCGCCGTGCTCGAACAGCTGGCCAAGGCCGTGGCCCGGGATGGGGAGGGCGCCACCAAGATGCTCACCGTCCATGTGGCCGGGGCCGAGGATGCGGCGGAGGCCCGCTCGGCCGCCAAGGCTATCGCCCGCTCCGTCCTTGTGAAGACCGCCCTCTTCGGGGCCGATCCCAACGTCGGGCGGATCGCCTGCGCGCTGGGCTACTCAGGGGCGAGGTTCGATGCCTCCCGCCTCCGTGTCGATCTGCGCGAGAAAGGGAACCGCTGGCCGCTCATCCAGAACGGGACGCCGGTCCCCGGACTCGACAACGGGATGGGACACCGGCTCCACGCCCTCCTCCGCCGCATGGACGAGGTCGTCCTCGAGGTCGAGCTTGGGAACGGAGTGGCAGATGCGACCGCCTGGGGCTGCGACCTCTCCTACGGCTACGTGCACATCAACGCCCACTACCGGACATGAGGAGCGAAACGATGGAAGGAGCGGGCGCACTCGTGGTCAAGGTGGGGGGTCGGGAGATCGCTCCCGGAGAGGGTGTGAAAGCCTTCGCCCGCTGGGTCTCCGACCGCGCCCGTGAGGGACGGCGGATGGTCATCGTCCACGGCGGGGGCGAGGAGGTGTCCCGGAGGGCGGAGGCCCTGGGCCTTCCCACCCAGAAGGTCGCGGGCCAGCGGGTCACCACCCCCGAGACCCTCCCCATCCTCGCCGGCGTTCTGGCCGGGGAGGTCAATCTTCGCCTGGTCCAGCACCTCCTCGCCGCGGGAGTGACCCCGATGGGGCTGAGCGGCGTCTCCGCAGAGCTCGTACGGGCCCGGGTGGCGGAAGGAGGAGCCCTCGGGCTCGTGGGCGAACCCGTCCGTGTGGGCTCCGGGCTCCTTTGGTGGATGCTCCTCAACGGCCTTACCCCGGTCCTCGCTCCCCTCGCCCTCGGTCCCCGGAACGAGGTCCTGAATGTCAACGCGGACGCCTTCGCCGCGGCCATCGCCTCCGCGCTGGGCTCCGAGCTCCTCCTCATCTCCGATGTGCCCGGAGTACTGGACAAGGGGGGCGTGGTGCTCCCCCAGCTCACCGGGCTGGAGACCCGGTCCTTGATCGCCGAGGGCACAGTCCGTGACGGCATGGTACCGAAGGTCCGGTCCGCGCTCCGCGCCCTCGACAAGGGTGCGCGGGGGGTGTGGATCGGCTCCCTCGCTTCTGCGTCCGGTTCCCTGGCCGACTGCACGGGGGGCACATGTTTCTCCCCGTCCGATCCGGTTTCCCTCGCTTCCTCTCCTCCCTCCCCTGGAACGGAGGAGACCTAGAGAGCATAACCGAGGAAACAGAAGATGGCGAAGCAGAGTGAACACGTGGTATTGGCGTATTCGGGCGGACTGGACACTTCCGTGGCGATCCCTTGGATCAAGGAGCACTACGGAGCCAAGGTGACGACGCTCCTCGTGGACGTCGGCCAGGAAGGCGAGACACGCGACGCGATGGAACGGGCGCTCCTCAACGGGGCGTACGACGCCCGCACCGTCGATGCCAAGGCGAGCTTTGCGGAGGAGTTCCTCTTCCCGGCCCTCAAGGCGAACGCCCTCTACCAGGGGATCTACCCCCTCTCCACGGCCCTGGCCCGGCCGCTGATCGTCAGCAAGCTCGTTTCCGCCGCCCGGGAGGTCGGTGCCGACACCGTGGCCCACGGTTGCACGGGGAAGGGGAACGACCAGGTCCGTTTCGACGTCGGGGTGCACACCCTGGCCCCCGACCTCAACATCATCGCTCCCGTCCGGGAGTGGAACATGAATCGCCCCGACGAGATCGAGTACGCCCGCGCCCACGGGCTCAAGATCCACGTCAAGCCGGAGTCTCCCTACTCCGTGGACGAGAACCTCTGGGGCCGCTCCGTCGAGGGCGGGGTCCTTGAGGACGCCGCCGCGGCCCCCCCGGAGGAGGTCTTCGACTGGACGGGGCACCCGGACACCTGGCCCACCGATCCCCAAGAGGTCGTGATCGGGTTCGAGGAGGGGATCCCCGTGTCCCTGGACGGCCAGCGCCTTCCCCCGGTCGCGCTCATCCAGAAGATGAACGCCCTGGCCGGAAAGCACGGGGTCGGCCGTATCGACCATGTGGAGGACCGCGTGGTCGGCATCAAGTCCCGCGAGACCTACGAGTGCCCGGCCGCCATCGCCCTCATCCAGGCGCACATGGCCCTGGAAGCGCTCGTCCTCCCGCGCGAGCTCCGCTCGCTCAAGACCCAGCTGGAGCCCAAGTTCAGCGAGGTCGTCTACGGCGGCTTCTGGTTCAGCCAGGTCCGCGAGGCGATCTCCGCGTTCCTCGATTCGACCCAAGAGAGCGTGACCGGTGAGGTCACTCTCCGGCTCCTCCAAGGGGGCTCCCGGGTCGTCGGACGGAGCTCGCCCTACTCGCTCCTCGCGAAGGAGCTCGCGACCTACGGCCGCGAGTCGACCTTCCCGGAGGGCGCGGCGGAGGGGTTCATCCACCTCTACGGGCTCGCGAACAGCCTCGCTTATGTGCGGCGCAGGAGTGGGGCGGGTGCCCCCGTGGGGGGAGGAAATTCCGTTGCTAAGACAGCGCTTTCGCAACCCACCACACCCTGAGGCGGCCGCCTTCGGTTCCTCTGTAGAGGAGGACCGGGCGCTCCTTCCCTACGACATTCTCGCGAGCGCCGCTCATGCCCGGATGCTTGTCCGCCAGAAGCTCCTCCCCGCCAAGGAGGGAAGGGCCCTTCTCCGGGAGCTGGCCCGGCTCCACGGGCGGGCCCTCCGGGACAAGTTCCCGCTTGACCCCTCCCTGGAGGACGTGCACATGAACGTGGAGGCGGCCCTCACGAAAGAGCTCGGAGAGGTGGGAGCCAAGCTCCCGACGGGCCGGAGCCGCAACGACCTCGTGGCGACCGACCTCGTCCTCTTCCTCCGGGAGAACCTTCTCTCGCAAGAGGAGGCGCTGCTCGCGTCCGTCGCAGAGCTTCTTCGACATTCCCGGGGTCCGGAGGGCAAGTTCGTCTATCCCTCGGCGACCCACCTTCAGGACGCCCAGCAGGTCTATCTCGCCCAGATCCTCCAGGTCCACGCGCACCGTTTCCTCCGGGACGCCCAACGGTTGGAAGGCATCCGTTCGTCCCTCCGCTACTGTCCACTCGGGGCGGGGGCCGTGGCCGGCAGTTCACTTCCCTTGGACCCGGTGCACACCGCCCGCTTGCTCGGGTTCCAAGGACCGTACTCCAACTCCATGGATGCGGTCTCGGACCGGGATGCCTCTGTGGAGGCTCTCCAGGCCGCTGCGCTCCTCGGGGTGCATCTCAGCTCGCTGGCGGAGGAATGGGTGCTCTGGTCCACGTCCCAGTTCGCCCGCGTGCGGTTCGGGGACGACTTCGTCACCACCTCCAGCCTCATGCCCCACAAACGGAACCCCGATCTGGCCGAGCTCCTGAGGGCCGAGGCGGGGGTCCTCTCCGGCTTCGCCCACTCCGAAGTGGGCATCCTCAAGGGGCTTCCCCTGGCCTACAACCGGGACCTCCAGACGGGGAAGCGGGTCCTGCTGGAAGGCATGGCCCGGAGCGCACGGGCCCTTCGCCTCCTCGTCCCGCTCATCCGTTCGGCCACCTTCCTTCCCCAGGGAACTGGGAAAGGGGCTTCCACCGCCAGTGTGGAGCTTGCCAACGCACTCGTGACCCATGGGGTTCCCTTCCGCACCGCCCACGGCCGGGTCGCGGACTTCGTGCGGTCGCTCGAAGAGAAGGGGAAGGCCCTGCCTGACGCCACGAAGGACGATTGGACCCGAGCCTTCCCCGAGCTCGGCCCCGAGGGGTGGGACCCGCCCGGGGGCGCGGACGAGGCGGAGATGCGGAAGACCTCCGGGGGCAGTTCTTGGACCCAGGTCTCGCGGGACCAGAAGCTCCTGCACGCGGCCGTGATTAGAGCGCAGCGACAGACGGTTCGGGAACGTCACCGCAAGGCGCGGCTCATCGAAGAGCTTCTTCGAGCGTGACCCGCCGAGGGAACGCCTTTCCCCAGTCCCCTAGGGTTGAAGGAACCGGCTCGTGTGCACGGTCTCGGGTGAGGACCCCTTCTTCGCATAGATCGCAAGTTCGGCCAAGGTCACCCCGATATGCTCCCGGAGCCCGAAGAGGAAGTCGTCGAGTTCCTTCAGCTCGTGCGACATCCGGTGCTCGAGCCGGTGAAGATAGATGTGTCCCGCAGAGGTGTCGGAGAGGAGGCGATGGGCCTCCTCCAACTGGGTCGCGACCACGAGGAACCTTCGCCCCGTTTCCACCAGACGGTCCCGGAGGAAGGGACTGGGAGGACGGGGCCCTTCCCCAGGCTTCGGGATCGGGGTCCCGGCCAGGTCGGCCAGCTTCCGTCCCGTGAGCGCCATTCCCTGGGACAGGAACTCCATCTCGAGCGGGATGGTGGTGTTCTCCGGTCGTGGGTACCCCTCGGCCGTGGCTCCCACGCGCAGATGGGAGGCGTCCTCCTCAAGGAGGTTCGAGAGGTCGTGGAAGGACTCCGCGAGATCGGGTTCCACGAGACGTAGTTCGTAGGCTTCGTTCGCCCCCTTCAGGGAGGCGTAGCGGAGAGAGAGGAGTCTCTCTCCCGTGGTCCGGAATCCCGAGGAGATCAGGGTCTCGGCGCTTTCCACATGCGCTTGCATGAAGGAAAAATGTGGGAAAAACCGTATGAATGTTCTGGTTCCCAGGGGAATTACTCGATATGCGGTAGTGATTGACCGCAATAGGGAATATTCTGGGAGGAAAACGGTCGGAAGCAGAGCACCGGATAGGTCAAGGACTCTTCTTGAGGGTCAGACCGAGCTCCACGACCGCAACGGAGACCTGCTCCCGGGTGATGAGCAGGAGGTCGTCCAGTTCCTTCACCTGGTAGGCGAGACGCTTCTCCAGCCGGTTCAGGTGGCCGTGGTCGAGGGGGAGCTCGGAGAGGATGAGGTCGGACTCCCCGAGCAGGGAGGAGACCACGATGAATTTCCGCCCCCCCTCGACCAACCGCTCCCGGAGGGACGCCAGGGGGCGCAGGGTGTCCGACTCCTCCAGGGAAGGAACGTTCGCAGGGATCTCGGACAGCTTCCGGCCGGTCAGTTCGACGGCCTTGGCGAGGAGCTCGAATTCCTGGTGGAGGGAGTGGTTGCCGGATCGGCTGTACCCGTCGGTGGGCATGCCGATCCGAAGCTGGGAGGCGTGTTCCCTCAGGAGCTGACCGAGATCCCCCACAGCACGGGCGATCCCTGTGCTCGCGAGGTGCAGGTGCTCCTCGGTAGCTTCCCCCTTCAGCAGCGTGGCATGGAAGGAGAGGAAGTTCTCCCCCACGCGCCGGAAACCGGCGGATAGGAGGGCTTCCGCGCTTCCCGAGTTCTCGCCCATCGGTTCGGGCGGCCGGAGGAGACCGCAAAGTAATGAGGGTTGTGGTTAGAACCTACCGAACGGGCGGGGGTGGGGTTCTTTCCCGGACCGCGGGGCTCTTCGGAAACACTTTAACCGCCCCCCGCTCTGTTGGTGCGGAGGACCAATGCACCCTAGCGAAGCCATCCGGGGAGACAAGTCCGACTACCTGTCGGGAAAGCGTATCGTGGTCGGGATCACCGGTTCGATCGCCGCCGTGGAGTCCGTGAAGATCCTGCGGGAGCTCATCCGCCATGGGGCCGAGGTCTTCCCCGTGATGTCCCGGGAGGCCACCGGCATCATCACACCGGATGCGATAGAATTCGCGAGCGGGAAGGAACCCGTGGTGGACCTCACGGGCCAGGTCGAGCACGTCCAGCTCTTCGGCCCCGGCAAGGGACGGGCCGATCTCCTCCTGATCGCCCCCGCCAGTGCCAACACCCTCACCAAGATCGCGGGCGGGATCAGCGACACCTCCGTCACCACCTGCGCCTGCATGGCGCTGGGTTCTGAGATCCCGGTGGTCGTGGCCCCGGCCATGCATTCCGAGATGACCCGCAATCCCTTCGTCGCCGCGAAACTGAAGGTGTTGGAGCAGGCCGGTGTCACCGTCGTCCCTCCCTTGATGGAGGAGGGAGAAGCGAAGCTCGCCACCCCCGCTACGGTCGTCGCCTATGCCATGCATGCCCTCTCGCGGGGACCCCTCCGCGGGAAGCAGGTGATGGTGATCGGGGGAGCCACCGCGGAACCCATCGACGATGTGCGGACGATCTCGAACGGCGGGAGCGGCCGGATGGCCGTGGAACTCTCCTCCTGGGCCTTCCGGATGGGAGCCAAGGTGACGCTCTGGCTCGGGGAATCCCGCGTGCCCGCGCACCCCTACGTTCCCGTCCAGCGGTTCAAGACCCTCAAGGAGCTCGAGCAGCTCATCGACAAGAACCTCGCCCAGTTGAAGGGGACCTCCCTCCTCCTCATGCCGGCGGCCCTGGCGGACTTCACCGTGGAGGGACGCAAGGAGGGGAAGATCGAGTCGGAAGCATCCCCCACCCTCACCGTCAAGCTGGTCCGAGCGAAGAAGCTCCTCCCGGAGCTCCGGACCCGTCTCCCGCCCTCGGTGCGGATCATCGGTTTCAAGCTCGCGTCCACCCGGACCACCGACGAGCTCGTCGGAACGGGGCAGAAGCTCCTCAAAGAGGCCAAGCTGGACGGGGTTGTGGCCAACAACCCGGTCACCATGGGGGCGGAAGAGGCGACCGTCTACCTGATCCTGAAGTCGGGAAAATCGCTCAAGCTCTCCGGGGACAAGAGCCGCGTCTCCCAGAAGCTCCTTGAGGCCCTAGGGGAGACGGGAAAATGACCTCGGAGCCTAGGGTCGTCACCGCGCCCCGAGGGAAGAAGCTCCACGCCCGCGGCTGGCAACAGGAGGCCGCGCTCCGGCTCCTCATGAACAACCTCGACCCCGAGGTGGCCCGGGACCCGGACCACCTGATCGTCTACGGCGGCCGCGGGAAGGCGGCCCGGTCCTGGGACGATTTCGACCGGATCGTCGCCGCCCTCAAGGACCTCCACGACGACGAGACCCTCCTCATCCAGTCTGGGAAGCCCGTCGGGGTCTTCCCCACCCACCGGGACGCCCCACGGGTCCTCCTTTCCAACGCGATGGTCGTACCCCACTGGGCGACCGACGATATCTTCTGGGAGCTCGAGCGCAAGGGGCTCACGATGTTCGGACAGATGACCGCGGGAAGCTGGATCTACATCGGCAGCCAGGGGATCCTCCAGGGCACCTACGAGACCCTCGCGTCCCTCGCCCGCATCGAGTTCCATCAGCAGACCCTCAAGGGGAAGTGGTTCCTGTCCTCCGGCCTCGGGGAGATGGGAGGGGCCCAGCCGCTCGCGACCACCCTCCTTGAGGGGGTCGGCCTCTTCGTCGACGTCGACGAGCGGGCCATCGAGCGCCGGCTCGACAAGCGGTACCTGGACGTCCAGGCTCCGTCGCTTGACGAGGCCCTCGCGATGAAGGACGAAGCGCTCCAGAAGGGGAAGCCCCTCTCCATCGGCCTCCTCGCCAACGCGGCCGAGGTCTACCCGGAGCTCATCCGTCGCAAGATCACGCCCGACATCGTGAGCGACCAGACGGCCGCCCACGACCTCAGCGTGGGCTACCTCCCGATCGGCTACAGCCCCGGTGAGGCCCGTTGGTTCCGCGAGCGGGAGCCCGAGCGCTACAAGAGCGAGGTCTACCGCGCGATCGTCCTCGAGGCGAAAGCGATCCTCGAGATGATCCGGCGCGGGGCAAGGGCCTTCGACTATGGGAACAATTTCCGGACCCGGGCCAAGGAAGGCGGCCTCGAGAACGCCTTCGACATCCCCGGCTACGTCCCGCAGTACATCCGTCCCCTCTTTGCCGTCGGCTCCGGGCCCTTCCGTTGGGTCGCCCTGAGCGGGGAACCTTCCGACATCCACAAGATCGACGAGATGATCCTCAAGGAGTTCGCTCACGAGGCGGACCTCTGCCGGTGGATCCGTCTCGCCGGAAAGACGGTCCACTTCCAAGGGCTCCCGGCCCGGATCTGCTACATGCGCTACGGTGACCGGGAACGGTTCGGGCACCTGGTCAACGAAATGGTCCACCGGGAGGAGCTCTCCGCCCCCATCGCCATCGGACGGGACCACCACGACACGGGGGCCGTGGCCTCTCCCTACCGGGAGACCGAGGCCATGCAGGACGGTTCGGACGCGATCGCCGACTGGCCCATCCTGAACGCGCTCCTCAACACCGCGAGCGGGGCCACCTGGGTCTCCGTCCACCACGGGGGCGGCGTCGGGATCGGGAACTCCATCCACGCGGGTCTCGTCATCGTCGCCGACGGAACGGATGAGGCCGACCGGAAGATCTCCCGGGTCCTCAACTCGGACCCCGGCATCGGGGTCGTCCGCCACGCGGACGCCGGCTACGCCACCTCCCTCGAGGTCGCGAAGTCCGGACGCTTCCGCCTGCTCAGCCCTCCCAACCCGAAGCAGGGTCCGGCCTAACCGCCGAAGCCCAAGCGAAGTGGCCTGCTGTTACCGGACAGGGGCTCTAGGGGACACGCAAAGTTCTGGCCTGGGCATCCACCCAAGTACCCTCTCAGAGTCCGGGGTCACTGCGTGTCGACGCCCTGACCCAGGAGATCGGAGAGGATGCGGTACGTCAGGCCCCAGATGAAGAGCTTCCCCGAGGCGAAACCGTCCACCTCGAGGTCCATGCCGCGGCCGGGGAGCGGGACCTTCCGCACCACCCGTTCCAGCCCCCGGACGGGCACCCAGAGGACCTCGGAGGCTTCCGGACCCGGATGCAGGTCCGTTCCGGCCCCGTCTTCGATCTCCGAGACGTAAACGCTGACGACAAGGTCCCTCCGGTTCCCGGGGTTCCGAGAGCCCGCGAACCGGGGTTCCCCACGCAAGCGGCGGGGATCCAGCCCGACCTCCTCGGTGGCTTCCCGGAGCGCGGTCGCGCGGAGGTCGATGTCCCCCGGGTCGAAATGTCCCCCCGGAAATGCGAGCTGGCCCGACCACGGATCTCCCTCCCGTTCGGCCCGGCGGATGAGCAGCACCTCGCGGAGGTCCCCGTCCTTCCGGAAGACCACGAGGACGGCCGCCGTGCGCTCCGCGGACATCGGGTCTCAGCGCCTCCGGTTTTCCTCGGCCAGGACGAGGGCCCGGTCGACCGCTCCCTGGGGAGTTGAGACCTTCTCGAAGAGGTCCCCGTCGACCCCCAGGCGGTCCACGGGCCAGCTGTTGAGGAGGAGAACCTTCCGCCCAAGGTCCAAGGCATAGGCGATCTCTGTGAGCGTGCCGAAACTCCCGTCGATGGCGATGAGGGCGTCGGCCGACCGCACGATGATCGCGTTGCGGGCGGTGCTCATCGCGGTGACGATGGGGATCGCAACGTAGGGATTGGCCGTGTCCCGGTCGGTGCCCGGAAGGACCCCGAGGGTGAGGCCGCCGGCCTTGGCGGCCCCCTTGCAGGCTGCCTCCATGACCCCGCCCAGCCCCCCACAGAGGATGATAGCCCCCCGCTTCGCGGCGAGTTCGCCGACCTGCTCTGCCGCGCGCAGCGCCTCAAGAGGAGGGTCTCCGCCCCCGATGATCCCTAGGATCAGAGGACGTGGGATGAGCGACTCCGCCTTCTTCAACAAGTTCGTGGCCCGCGGCATCCGAGGTTCAGCCTCCCCGGGCGGAAGCGGAGGAGGCTTTACGGCCGGAGGTACCCGAGCTCCGGGCGGGCCGGACCTTGAGACCCTCCTCTTCCGAGAGCGAGGGACGGAGGGCAGAGAAGATCGACTTGGTGAGATACACCCGAGGCGTCTGCCCAGAGGAGAGCGCCGAGAAGGGGGACTTGTCCCGGGTAAGGTCCCGGTACTCATAGTATTCCTCTTCGGGCATGAACCAGACGATCATGTCGTCCGTCCCCCGGGTGCTCGGGGTCTCCCGCGGGAAGGAGACCAGCCCGAGGTACTCCTCCACTGCCGCCGGGATGTTGAAGACGAGCTTGTCCGTCAATTGGGCGGTCGCTACCACCCGGTTCTCCCGCATCTCGCGCTGAAGGAGATCCGAGGAGCGGAAGAGGCTCAGGACCCTCAGGGTGCCCTGCCCCCGGGCGAGGAAGGCCAGGGAGCGGGCCGGACGGTGCAGTCCCTTCAAGTCCTCGGCGGAGCTGCCCAGGAGCTCCGCGACCTCTCCGGGAAGTTGGGTGGTGCACCAGGTGGGATGGATGGACTTCAGGATGACGTAGTTCTCCGCGGCCATGGCGGTTATAAGATATCTCACTAAATAAGCTTAACTTACACTAGGAGGCACCGCCACCTGAGGCTCCTCCGGGGTCCGGGCCTTCTGGCCGAAGACCCGCCGGCTTCCCAGGAGGAGGACGGCTCCGATCAGGAACCAGACGAGGACGCCGACCAGGGTGTCCGCGGAGAAGAAGATGGAGGAGGGAAGGAACTGGATGGCGATGAGGGCGCCGGTCACCAGCGTGCCGGCGAGAGGCACGAGCAGGAAGGGGCCCCGCTTCTCCTTCCGCAACCGGAGGAGCGCGGCCACGCTCACGAGGAAATACGCGATGAGGGCCCCCAGGGTCAGCATGCCCGGGAGGATCCCGATGATGACGTCGGCCGGCCCGGCCAGGCTCCCCGTGGTCCCCTCGAACCACGCGATGAGTCCCGCGGTGACGATGGCCGATACCCCGAGCGTGAGGAGCGGGGCGTTGCCCCGGCCGAGGAGCACAGAAAGTTGCGGAGGGAGCATCCGGTCCCGGCCCATGGCGAAGAAGAGGCGGGCGCACGTGTTCTCCACGGCGATGAGGGCCCCCATCGAGCTCGTGAGGACGACGAGGGTAAGGAGTGTGTTGCCGGTGGGGCCGATGAATCCCGAGAGCCCGCCCACGAATCCCAGGTTCCAGTCGGCCACGGGGACCGCCCGGGTGAAGGCGAGAGAGCAGACGAGGTAGATCGCGGAGGCGATCCCGATCGCGAAGACCGTCCCCCGGCCGATGTCCCGCAGCGGGACCTGGGCCTCCTCCGAGAAGGTCGTCACGGACTCGAATCCCAGGAAGAGGAAGACGGTCCATACCGCGGCGTAGCCCACGGCGCTCACCATGCCCAGCGGGCTCCCCGCGACCGGGGCGCTCACCGCGGGCTTGGTGAAGAGGATGGCGGCCACGACGAGCAGGATCACGGCCTCGACGAGGAAGAAGAGGAAGGCGATGCGGGTCGAGGGGCGCAGGCCCAGGGCGTTCACCGTGAAGACCGCGAGGGCGATGCCCAGGGTGAGGGGCACCACGATCGCTACCGGGATCGAGAGGAGGTAGACCAGGCTGTCCACCACGAGGAGGAGCGGGATCGCAGGGCCGACGAGGTAGAGAATGGTGAGCCCCCACCCGGCCGTGAATCCGGCCAGGGGGGAGATCTCGCCCGAGACCATGGAATAGGCCCCACCCGCCCGGGTGTAGTACTTCGACATCTCGGCAAAGGAGAGGGCGACGAGGATGGCCGCCAGGGCCCCCAGGACGACACCGACCGGGGCGTAGGCACCGCCCTCCCCTGCGATCAGCGGGAAGATGAAGGCCAGGGAGAAGGCGGGAGCCATGAACGTGGCACCCGCCGCCGTGAGCTCAAAGAGCCCCATGTGTCGTGGAGGAGTTCGGGTCTTTCCGGCCACGGTCAGGCCGCGCCCTCCATCGAGGCGACGAGCGATTCCACGCCCTTCGCCATCTTCTCCGCGATCCCCTCGGCCGTCTTACGGTCCCGGGATTCCGCGAAGATACGGTAGATGGGCTCCGTGCCGGAGGGACGCACGAGGACCCATCCCTCGGGGGTGCGGACCTTGACACCGTCGAGCGTCGATACCTCGGAGGCGTTGCCCCGGTCCATGAGGGCCGGGATCTCGGCCAGCACCTTCTCCCGGAGGGCGATCGGGCAGCGCACCTTCCGCTTCACGAGGTGGTAGGGCGGAAGATCGGCCACGAGCTGGGAGAGGGTCCGGCCGGAGGAGACGAGGACGTCCATCACCCGGGCGAGGGACATCGCCCCGTCCCTCGCCAGCTGGTGGTCGGCGAAGATGAGACCGCCGTTCTCCTCCCCACCGAAGGCCCCCTTCTGCTCCTGCATCGCGCGGGAGACGACCGGGGAGCCGACCCGGGTGAAATGGACCTTGCCCCCGTAGGGTGCGATGACCTCGGCGACGGCGTCCGAGGAGGTGACCGGGGTGACGACGGTCCCTCCGCCGTTGAGCTTGATGGTCTCGCGTGCGAGGAGCGTCAGGATCTTCTCCCCGGGAACATAGACCCCCCTCTCGTCGACGAAGACCGCCCGGTCGGCGTCCCCGTCGTGGGCCACACCGAAATCCGCGCCCGCGGTCCGGACGTACTGCACGAGGCCCTGCAGGTTGTCCTCCGTGGGCTCCGAGTTGTGCCCAGGGAAGGTCCCGTCGGGGTTCGCGTTGAGCGTGACGTAGCGTGCTCCCAGCCGGGCGAGGAGCATCGGGCTCGTGACGACGGAGGCCCCGTTGCTGCAATCAAGGACGACCCGGAGCTTCCGCTTCCGGATGGCGTCCCCGGAGACCCGGGAAAGGATCCCCTCGACGTATCGGGAGGCGCCCTGGGTGTCCTGCCCGATCTCCCCGATCCGGTCGTAGGGTTGGGCGAGGAACTTGCCCCCGGCGTAGGCCGCCTCCACGGCCCGCTCGGTCTCCTTGGTGAACTCGAGCCCGTCGGGGGCTATGCCCTTCAGGCCGTTGAATTCGGGGGGGTTGTGGGAGGCGGTGACGATGAGACCGAAGGTGGCCCGCAGGGCCTTGACGTTGTACTGGATGGCCGGGGTCGGGAGGACACCGATCTCGAGGACCTTGAGCCCGGCCATCGACAGCGCTCCGGAGACGACCCTCCCGAGGGCAGGGCTGGAGGTGCGGGCGTCGGTGCCCACGACGGCAGGACCGGGCCCGGGATGCACGTAGGCCACAGCAGAGGCCAGATCGGTCACAAACCGGACCGTGAGCTTCTGCCCGACCACTTCTCGGATGCCGTTCGTACCGAACATGCCCAGGATTCGAGTCAGAGTAGAACCATCAATATATATCCATCACTGGGGGACGGGGAGGGACCGGGATGGAGGGGACGGGAGAGGAGCTCCGCTGGATCGCGGACGAGATGCTCGGGAAGCTGGCCCGCTACCTCCGGTTCCTCGGCTACGATGTGGTCTACGCCCTCCACAGGAAGGACGGGGATATCCTCGAGCAGGCCCGCACCGAAGGACGGACGATCCTCACACGCGACGAGCTCCTCGCCCGCCGGGGAAAACAGCGGGCGCTTCTGCTCCACTCCCCCTTCGTGGAGGCACAGCTCACCGAGGTCCGCCGGGCCTTTCCCCAGCTCCGCACGGAGGTCGAGTTCACCCGCTGCACGTCGTGCAACGGACGGCTCCAGTCCGCCGACCGTTCCACTCCCGTCCCCCCCAAGGGGGTCCCGGAGCACATCTGGATGAGCCCCGACCCGGTCATGGTCTGCTCCCTCTGCGGACATGCCTACTGGGAGGGCAGCCACACGAGCGAGATCCGGGCCACCTTCGAGCGGGCCTTCGGGACGCACCCATGAGGTACTGGGCGGAGCTCGCCGGGTACTCGGTCGAACTGGCCCGGCAGGAGCTGGAGGCCGTCCTCCGGACCCTGGGATCCACCTCCCCAGAACCCCGGCCGGTCGCGTGGGGGGAAAGGGTGGTGGCCTTCGACACCGACCGCATCGAGGAGGTCGCCCGACGGCTTGCCTTCACCCACCGGCTGCTCCTTCCTCTCACCACCGGGACCCTAGCGGACCTCGCTGCCGCCCTCAAGGAGGAGGGGAAGTCCGGGGGGACGGGGGCCCTCCGCCCGGCTTCGGGAAATCGGATCCCTGACGAGTGGGTCGTCACGCTCGGCCGCAGCTTCGTGCAGGGGGGAGGCAGGGTCGACCTGGAGGATCCCGAGAGGGCGTACGTGCTCCACCGCGGGTCGACCGATCCGGAAAGCCTCGCCCTCTCCCGGGAGGTGGCCCGGACGGCCCGACTCTCCCTCTGCCGTCGGAAAGCGGCGGACCTCCCCTTCCGAAAACCCGTCACGCTCACCCCGCTCCTCGCCCGGGGGTTGGTCAATCTTGCCGCGTGCCCGCCCGGGGGCCGGATCCTGGACCCCTTCTGCGGGACCGGAGCGCTCCTCATCGAGGCAGGAAACCTCGGGTACCGGGTGATCGCCGCCGACAAGGACAGCCGGATGGTCAAGGGAACCCTGACCAACCTCGCGCACTTCTCGCTGGACCCGACGGCCCTCACCCAGACGGACATCGACGGGCTCGCCGCGGCGCTGGAGGACCACTTCCCCGTGGATGCGATCGTCACCGATCCCCCGTACGGACGGGCCTCCTCGACGCACGGAGAGGAGGCGGAGCAAGTCGTCGAACGCGCGTTCCTCGCCCTGCGCCCGCTCGTGCGACCCGGGGGCCGGCTGGTGCTCATGCTCCCGGTGGATCATCTCCCGGGCGCCGCGTTGTCCGAGTGGACGCTCGAGTTCCCCCCCATCCCTCTCCGGGTCCACGCAAGCCTCACCCGATGGGTCTTCGCGCTCACCCCGAGTCCGTCCAGAGCAACTTAGAACGCAAATACCGAAAGAGCCTTCGAAGCCCGGGTCCGATGACGCTTCCGGAGAACCTCGAGGGATTCCTGCTGAAGGACACCGACCCGAGCATCCGCTACTTCACCCTCCGCGACCTTCTCGATCGGGACGGGAACGACCCTACTCTCCGGGTGGCCCACGAGGCCATCGGACGGGAAGGCTGGGCCGCGAAGCTCCTCGAACGGCAGCGGGAGGAAGGGTACTGGGAAAGTTTCCATGGGCAGGGGGGCGATCTCTACCTTCCCAAGTACCTCGCAACGAACTGGACGCTCCTGATCCTGGCCGACCTCGGGATGACCCGGAAGGATCCCCGGATCGAGAGGGCGGGGGAACTGCTGCTCGAGGCCTGGTCGAAAGAGGACGGCTGTCTCGGTTCCCCCGGGAGCGAGGTGTGCGTCACTGGGAACTCGGTGAAGATGATGTACCGGTTCGGGTTCGGATCCGATGCCAGGATCGCCCCGGCGCTCGAGTGGCTGGTGACGGCGCAGAAGAAGGACGGGGGCTGGCACTGCTTTCCATCCGAGGCCGGGACCCTGGACGGCTGGGAGGCGATGGCCGCCTTTGCGGCGATCCCGCCCGAAGAGCGGTCCCCATCGGTCCGGCGGGCCATCGAACGCGGAGCGGAGTTCTACCTCTCTCGCGGGCTCCTCACGGAATCCGACGGCACTTCCTATGCTCCCTGGCACCGGCTGCACTATCCCCTCCACTACTACTACGATCTCCTAGTGGGGCTCGAGATGCTCTCCGGGCTCGGGTACGGGAAGGACCCCCGGATGGCCCCGGCCCTCGACGAGCTGGAGGCGCAGCGCAATCTGGACGGGACGTGGAACATCGCCATCCCCCATCCGGACCTCGAGACGAACGACCCCTACCACCCGGGGACCCCCGTCTATCCGGTCCTGCTGGAGCACGCCGGACTGCCGAGCCGCATCATCACGCTCCGGGCGCTCAGGGTGCTCCGCCGCTGCGGACGCCTCTGAGCGGCCCACCGACGGGCGGCGCTGCGCCGGCTCAGAGGTGCCAGCTCGGTCCGCCGTATCCGGCGGGGAGCTTGCGCGATCCCTGTCCGCCGAACGGGTCGGGGCGAAGGGTGGGGGGGCGGCCCTTCTTGTGGGCGAGATAGGCATCGATCTCCTCCGCGGCCTTGCTCCCGGCGCCCATGGCGAAGACGACGGACTTCCCACCGGAGGCGAAGACGCCCTCGATCCCGGTCATCCCGCTGGGGGCCGGCCCCTCGGGCCAGCCCTTCTTGGTGCTGAAATTGTACTCCTTGGCGAAGTTCTTGGTGTCGGCGACCTCGCCGGCCGCCACGATGAGGGTGTCGCACTCGAGGGTCTGCTCCGTGCCGGGGACGATCTGGAAGGCGCGCTTACCGGAGGCGTCGGGGGCGCCGAGCGCGGTGTCCTGGACCACGAGCCCCTCCACGTGGTCCGTCCCGAGCACCCGCACGGGGACCTTGTTGAAGAGGAAGTGGATGCCCTCGATCTCGCTCCCCTCGGCCTCCTCGCGGCTCGCGGGCATCTCCTCCCGGCTCCGCCGGTAGATGACCTGGACCTGGCCGTCCTTGGCGATGCGGCGGCTCGTGCGGGCCGCATCCATCGCCACGTCCCCGCCGCCGACCACCACGATCCGGCGGTTGGTCCTCCCAAAGAGGCCCGTGGGGGACGTGCCCGTGTTCATGTCCAGAAGGAAGTGGAGCGCATAGAAGACCCCGGGCAGGTGCTCGCCCGGGACGGCGAGCAGGCGTGGGCTGTTCGCTCCGACCGCCAGGTAGACGGCGTCGAACCCCTCCTTGAGGAGTCCCTCGGGGGTGAAGTCGACCCCGGCCTGCTTGCCGTAGACGAAGTGAACGTCGAGGTTCTTGAACCGCGCGAGATCGGTCGAGAGGTCGGGCTCCTCCAGGTGGTAACGGGGGATCGTCTGGATCTGGCCCCCGGGGAACTGTTCCCGCTCGTAGACCGTGACCGAGTAGCCGCGCAGGGCGAGTTCCCAGGCGGCCATCAGGCCCGCGGGCCCCGCACCGACGATCGCGATACGCTCGTGCTTCGGCGGGAGGGAGACATAGGTCAGGGCCGACGCCCCGTAGTCGAGGGCGGCGCGCTTCAGGTGGCGGATGGCGATGGGGGAACCGCGGGAGCCCATGACGCAGTCCTCCTCGCAGTAGTGGTAGCAGGTCTTGCAGAGCACGGTGGCGAACGGGTTGTCGCTCAGGATGAGCTTCGCTGCCTCCGTGAACTTGCCCTCCCCGACGAGGCCGGCATAGCCCCGGCAGTCCTGGGTGATCGGGCACGCCTGGACGCAGAACGGCATCTCGCACTGCAGGCACCGTTGGCCTTCGATGACCGCCTCACCACGGGTGTAGGGGTGCTCGATCAGGCGGAACCCCTTGGTGCGGTCCTCCTTCGGCAACTCGGCTATCGGGACCCGTACATACCTGCTCACCATCTGCGGTCTCCCCGTTCCGATGAGGTATAGCAGGAAATGGGAGTATAACCATTTCGTAGGGTCTTTAACGACTGTTTCACGCGCCGAACCCTCCGGCGCCGCAGGGGTCGCGGAGTCTCGCGATCCCGTTCCCACTCCGGATCGCTCAGGGAAGGGGCGCGTTCCAGGAGAGGAGGGCCACGCTCTCGGGGGGAAGGGTCCAGGTGTCCGAGCCCTGGGCGTACGTGGAGGAGGCCGGGCCGCTCGTCGCAAGGCTCCACAGGGTGAGCGTGGGGACCGCCGAGAGCGGGAACCCGGTGCTCGAGAGGAGGACCTGGGCGGGAACGGATGTGTTGAGGTTGACGATGAGGAGGGTGCTCTCGGGGACCCCGGTGGTGTTCTCGGTGGCGATGGCGAGGACGTCCGTCTGCGCCGAGGAGACGTTCACCCGGTAGACCTCCGGGCCCAGGCGGTTGAAGAGGGAGCTGTAGAGCGAGTAGAGGGGCCGGGCGTTCCCCGAGGGGGTGAAGAGGGAGCCGGCGTAGCCGCTCTGGAAGACCCAGAGGTCCATGGTGGTGAGGTTGAGGGAGAGCCCCTGGGTCACCTCCCCCGCCACGTAGGGCACGAGGAGCGGGCCCGAAAGGAACGGGTTGAGGTTCGTCCCGGTCGCCGCGTTGAACTCGTCCACGAGGAGGGAGATGTTGCAGGTGGCGCATCCCTCGTGGATCGCGGCGATCGCCTTCGACACCACCGCGGGGAGGCTCTTGTTTCCCTGGAGGGAGGAGTAGACCTGGCCGGCCGTCTCCCCGGAGACCCCGGACCCCGCCGGGTAGACGTGCAGTGCGATGGCCGAGAGGTTCGGCCCGTTGACCTGGACGGTGTCCCGGATCCACGTGTCCTGGCTCACGGTTCCGCCCGCGCCCACGCCCCCGATCCCAAGGATCCGGAGGGTGGGGTCGACCGCCCGCATCGCGGCGATGTAGGAGTGGACGACGTCGGCGTACTGGGTCGGGGAAACGGCGAGCTGCTGGAGGGAGGTCCACGAGGTCCACCCGACCCCGAAGTGCTGCCAGAGGGAGGGTTCGTTCCCGATCTCCCAGTAGGCGGGGGAGAAGTCCAGCGTCTGCTCCACGTAGCGCACGATGGCGGCGGCGAGGGACGCATTGTCGATCTCCGCCGGCACCGTGAAGATCGCCTCGCACCCCACGGACCGGCACCAGCTCACGAACTGCGCGGTCGTCCAGGCGGGGACCTGGGTCGTCCCGTTCGACGTGTAGATGATCCCCTGGCCGCCGTTCCCCAGGGGATCGTAGCGCTCCGCCAGGTTCCCCCCGGGCCATCGGACCGTTTTCAGTTCGGGCAGGGAGGCCTTCGCCAGCATCCCGGAGCCCCCGTAGACGTCGGCGCGGAGATTGATGCCAAAGAAGCCCGGCGAGCGGACGGTCGGGGGCGCGCTCGAAAGATTGAGCTGGGCCAGGACCGGGGTCCCGTAGGAGGACGGGGGATGGCCCGCCCCCGAAGGATAGTTGAACACCACCCCCGCGAGGACCACGAGGACCAGGAAGATCGCGAGGACCGCGAAGACGATCCTATCCCGGAGCGGAGGGCGGGTCGGCGGCGTCCCGGTCATGGGCCACCTCGGGGTAGGTCTCGCTCGCCTCGTCCTCCGCGGGCTTGCGGGGACGGAGGAAGAGGAGGACGAAGGTCCCCATCAGGATCCCGGTGAAGAAGGCGATCACCACGTAGCCGTTCGTCCAGACCGAGGCGGGGCTCGCGGGCGCGGAAAGGGACGGGACCTGGACCGCGACGTGAGCTCCGGGGCTCTCCCCGAACGGGTTGACCGCGGCCAGGGCGATCTCGTACTCGACCCCGTGGGCCACGGCCTTGAGCGAGTAGTTGAGCTTCGAAGCGTCGAGGTAGGCATCCCCCACGACCCCGCTCGGGGTCCACCAGGTGAGCGTGTAGCCCTCGAGGGCGGTGCCTCCGTCCTGCGTGGGAGGGACCCACGAGAGCTCCAGGTTCCCCGTCGTGCCGTTGTAGACGGCCGCGAAGTTCCTCGGGGCGAAGGGAGGGCCGACGGGGGTGGCCTCGATCCGGGGAGCCGTGGGGCTCCAGCCGACCTCGTTCTGGGCCCGCACCGTGACGATGTAGACCTGGCCGTCCGTGAGACCGGTGAAGAGCCATGGGGAAGAGGCGTTGGGCACGAGGATGGGCACACCGTTCTTGGGGGTCAGGTTGAGGAGGTACCCCGTGACGGGATAGACGCTGGCGATGGCCGGAGCGGCCCACTGGACGGTGAGGCTGTTGTTCCCGGGAAGGACGGAGAGGTTCGACGGGGCCGCGGGCACGAACCCGGTGCTGATCACCCAGGGGATCGAGAGGGGGCTCTCGCCCACCGCGTTCCAGGCTGCGACCGTGAAGGTGTAGGACGTGTTGAACGCCAGCTTTCCGACGGTCGTGTTCGTGACGTTGCCCAGGCGACGGCTTCCCCCGGTGCCGTTCGCGAGCGACCAGGCGACGGTGTAGCTGGAGACGAAGGAGCTTCCCTGGGAGATGGGAGCGCTCCACGCCAGGTCGATGCTCGAGGAGTGCGGAACGCCCGAGAGGATGGAGGGGGAGGTGGGCACGGTTCCCGCCTGCGGCGTGCCTGCGGACGCGGTCGCGAACGAAGCGAGCGGAGGGGTGGGAGTGGCGGACCCCGAAAATGTGGGGACCAGCAGCAAAAGCACCGCGAGACCAGGAAGGAGCGAACGCCAGCGACCCGAGAACTGACCGAGGAGCCTGCTCATTGAGCCTAAGGAAGTTAGGATAGGGACCCTCATTAAGCCTTTCGGAGCGCCCCGCGGTCATGCTCACTCCGAGAACTCGGCAAAGGCCCCGGGGAAGATCGTTCCCCAGGCCTCCACGCTGAAGTACTGCTTGATGGCGGAGGTGATGGGCCAGGTCAGGATCCAGGGGATGTCGCGGTAGAACCCCTCTTTGACGAGGTAGTAGAGCATGGCGATGCTCTTCGGCAGGAGGATGATCCCGACCATGAGGAGGGCGGTCTCGAAGGTGAGGAGGTGGAAGAAGACCGCCACCACGAACGTGTAGACAAAGCCGAGGTACCGGAGGCCGCCCCGGGCGTAGAGCACGAACCAGTAGAGCATTGCGAGGCCCCCCCACTCCGGGGCTCCGGAAACGAGGGCCTCGTAGTGGCGGGCGTGGGAGAAGAAGCCGCCCCGGTTCCAGCGCACCCGCTGTTTCTTCAAGGCGGCGTACGTGGCCGGGACATCCTCGAGGGCCCGGGAGCCGGGCTCGTAGCGCATCAGGTAGCCCGCCCGCTGGAACCGGAGCGTGATCTCGCAGTCCTCCCCGTTCCAGGGGACCCATCCGCCCAGGTCGAGAAGGTCTTGGCGGCGGAAGCCAGAGAACCCCCCGGCCACCACTTGGATCGTGCGGGTCCCCATCAGGGAACGGAAGAGGAACATGTGCCGCCAGACGATCTCCATCATCCGCATCTTCCGGATCCATCCCGTGCGCTGCAGGGGCAGGATCATCCCCTGAACGCCCCCCACCCGCCGGTCGGCGAGATGCCCGATGAGCTTCGCGAAGCCGACCCCGGGGTGGATGATCGTGTCGGCGTCCACCCGGATGACGATCTCCCCGGTCGCCTGGAGCAGCGCACCGTTCAAGGCGCTCGACTTCCCGCCGTGGGGAAGGTCGAGGCACCGTCCCTTGGCATACTTGAGACGCCGCATCTCCGCGTGGGCGAGCTCCGAGGTCCGGTCGGTGGAACCGTCGTTCCCCACCAGGATCTCGACCCGGCCCGGATAGAAGCGGGAGGCGGCGTCCGCCGCCCGGATGCAGTGGTGGATCCCGACCTGCTCGTTGTACGCGGGGATGATGACGGAGACATCCGGGTGGTAGTCGGAGAGGGGAGCGGGGGGATGGCGCCGAAGCTCGAGGGAGTACAGCACGCGTCCGAGGATGACCCAGATCGTGTAGGTGATGAGCGGGAGGATCACGATGAGACGGAACTGGACGTCGACGACGTTCCCGCGGCCGAGCCCCAGCTTCTCCCAGAGGAAGTAGAGCATCCCGAGCGCGAGGGCGAAGCTCACCATCAGGCTCGCCAGGAACGTGAGGAAGGCCCCCGCGGCCCGCGGGGGACGGGTGTCCAGCCGGAGGGGCGGAGGCTTCAGCAGTGTCGTGAAGAGCAGGAAGGTGAAGAACACCCCTCCGAGGAAGGCGCGGAAGATGATGCTCATCGACTCGAAGAAGGTCGAGGGCACGGTGAAGAGGAACGCATCCGTGAGCATGGCGGTCAGGACGTAGGCCATCACGATGATCCCGGCCGACGTGCGCTGGGTCGAGGTGAACCTCCCCCGGGCCCACGCCAGCCCGCTCGCGACGAGGTAGGCGAGCATGAAGCACAGGAAGATCATGAACGTGAAGTCGGAGGCGAGCTGGTCGACGGTCGGCACCTCCTGCCATCCCGGCCAGGGCTGGGGCCAGAAAAGCACCCGGCCGACCGTCTGCACGCCGAGATCGTAGGCGGAGAAGAAGTAGCGGGCGAAGAACACCAGAGGGACGAGGAGCGCAAGGAAGGCGATCCCGAGACGGACCCCGAACCCCTGGGAGTACGCCGGGGGTTTCACCGAGACCACTCCTCCGTGCAGGCGGGTCACCGTCGAGGGATCCTCGGGTCGGATGGGCTGGATCCGGGGCCCCCGATGGGCCATCTTCCGGAGGTGTTCGATCCAGAGATAGAGGCCGCCTCCGCACAGGATGGCGATCGGTACGAGACCGAGCGGGAAGGGGAGCTTTTCTGCAATGGGCAGGATCGCCCCGACGACGTCCCAGCTCATGCGTTAGTCTGGTGCGGCCTCCGTGAGGTAGGATGAGCAGAAAGCGCGGGTAGATAAGCTAGCCAACCGGGCCATGTTCCGTCGGGGCATGGGGGACGGAGGCTCAGCTGGGGGCAGGGGCCCGCCCGCGCCGGCGGTAGTGGGCGATCACATCGATCTTGCCCTGGTGGAACTCGATCTCGACCGTGCTGACCATGCTCTTGAACATCTCGACCCGTTTCAGGTTGGGGCCAGACGAATACACGACGGAGACGAGGCCACAATGCTGGAGCCTCCCGAGCTTGTAGTAGACCGTGCTCTGCGGCAGGTCCAGGAGGCGCACGAGCTCGTGCACCGTTCGCGGGGCAGGGTCGAGTGCCAGGAGAAGCTGGGAGGAGGTGTCGTCACCGAGGGCGGCCCGCAGGCACTTCGTGCGCTGCTCGCGGGAGACCCTCTTCGGGACCATATGCTTCATTTCCTACGATCCCCATCGAAGCCGTCCACCGGACAGAAAGGGTCCGCCCTCGCTCGAATCGCACCCAAGAACACTTGGAGGAGGCAGCGGGACAACCCCGTCCATTCGGGCACAGAGAATGTTGGGATTCTTCGACCCTGCTGCCTCCATGTTCTTACATCAGTATAGGGGCAAACGAGGGTATTTAGGGGATGGCTTCATTCTCAATTCTAAGACCCAAAC
>JAKAYL010000017.1 GCA_021809545.1 Thermoplasmata archaeon | reverse complement strand
GAAGAGCAGGCTGAGCGCATCAAGAAGATCCGAAAGGCCGCGCAAACTGGAGAGGCACTGACCCTCAACCTCTTCGACAGGACGTCGGGGGAGCCCCTCGGTGCCGTCTCGTTGGCGGACTTCAACTGGGAGGACGGATATGCCAGTCTCGGTTATCTAGTGCAGCCATGCCACTGGGGAGAAGGGCTCGCAACGGAGGCGGCCGCAGCCGTCTGCGCGGAAGCGTTCCGGCACCTTGACCTGCATCGGATCGAAGCTCAGGTGTGGCCATCCAATCGCGCCTCGGTCCGGGTTCTCACCAAGCTCGGCTTCGTGAAGGAGGGCACGCGCAGACAGTCCGATCGGAAGGGAAAGACCTGGCTGGACTGCGACTTTTACGGGCTCCTACGAGGTGAAATGCGCTCCGCGGAACTCCGAGCCCCCGGGGCTGGGGATAACACGTCACGAAGTGCTCGATCCCCGGAGTCCCCACCTCTGCCGAAATCCCTGAGAAGATTCCAGGGGGTCCGTGGGTTCCCTCCCCCCTATCAGATCATGTTTCGGCAGTATCCGACACCGGAGGGGACCGTGGAGCAGGTGTTGCTCGAACGGTGGCTCTACCTCTGCCCAGCGACCTACCGTTTCCTCTACGAGGGCAGTCACCCACGCAGACCAGCCTACCGGAGGCGATCGAGACCTGAGCTCGAGCGCTTCGTCCGAGACACGGTCAAGGGTGCCACCGCGGAAGAGACCGTGCTCCACCGAATCTGCTCCGCGCTGGCGCGCATGGCAGAGAAGAAATCGGACCCCTGGCCCGAGATGGTGTTCGGGGGCACCGAGGAGGAGATCCTCGCCCGCGGCACGAACCTGTGTGGGGACCTGTCCCGGGTCGCATGCATTGCATTCCAGATTGCGGGATTTCCTTCCCGTCTGGTCTTCCTCGCAGACCCCTCGCGTGCCTACTACGGCCACACCATCGTGGAGGTTTGGAGGAAGGGCGCCTGGGGGGCCGTGGACTGTTTGTGTGGTGTCGTGTACCACCATCCCGCCGGAAGCCCGGTCAGCGTCTGGGACCTTCAACAACACCCGGAATGGATCGACCTGAACCGGCACAAGGGATACATGGAGTACGTTCGCCCGGACCAGTTTCAGGCGGCCGCGATCGTCGACTATCCGATCGAGGACCACGGAAGATTCTCCTATGGGACGGGGTCGGTCAACCCCTACTATGCGCGGATCCTGGAAATGTCTGACCGGGGATGGCCCGGGGGACCGCGCTGGCTCCACGGGGAAGACCGAAAGAAGAGGCCCCTTCCACCCAAGACATTCCGCACGTAAGAGTCTGCCACGGTCATCGCTCGAATTGGGTGGGTTGCTTCAGAGAGGGCCGTACTCTCCTGAAACGCTTCCTTGATTCAGTCCGACTGCTTGGATGCTGTCATTGCTTCCAAGCAGGTTCTGACCTCCGGTGTTGAACGACATCACCTCTGAAGAGTTCACCTGGACAACGGAAGTCCAGGATGTTGCTCCGCACGAGTAGGTGGCCAGGGCTCTCATGCCGACCATGACCGAGACATTCCACCCAGTCACGGTCGATCCCAAGGGAGTCACGATCTTCCATCCCAAACCCCCCGTTGTCACCCCACTGGTCGCTCCAACCACCGTCAGATTGAGCCAGTGATCTCCGCCCGTGCTGGCGCTTGTTTGGAGCTCCCCCAACTCGACGTTGGGGACGGCATGGCCTGTACGACATGGGCAGTAAGAAAGGTTCTGCAGCACCACAGTCAGGACAAGAATACCGATGACTCCAAGAATAATTCCTACGACGACAGCCCACGGAGCTGGCTTGAAGGTCCAGAAGGAAGGGGGTACTGGAACTCTTTCCGTAGGTTCCATGTCCTATTCATTGTCGAACGGATATTTACCGGTGCGGACTGTTTACTGCACGAAGTCAACCGGATTCTTCCTTAAATTCACTTCCCGGAGGGTAATCACATCGTAGGCTCTGTACGCCGAGCGCGGGATGGCCGGAAGGATCCGGCACGTTCGCGGATTGCCCCAGAGGGAGTTTTCTCGGGAGACCCCCCTCCGGGAGGGGGGTCACGCGAGCGAGATCCCAGAAACCCGCTAGTGAAGTGACCAGGACGGTCGGGGGAAACACCGACGACCGCTCTGGTCACTTCAGTAGGTGGGACTCCTCCCCCCTTGCTACCCAAGTCCGGGCATCCCAGTGGATGCCCGATGAGCTGACACCCTCATGCTCTGGTGAGCAGTACGCCACTTCAAGCGTGAGTATCTGAGGCCGCAGCAAGGCACGCCCCATCTCCCTTGCGCACGGCACCTAAGGACTTATTACGCCACCTCAATCAACAGGTTTGCCATGAACCCCACGGATGAACCCAGACGCCCAGTGGCCCGTCTCGTGCCTGGCTTCCGTGACACGTACTCGGACGAAGTACAAGCGCGCCGAGGGATGTTCGAAACGATCCGTCAGGTGTATGAAAGGTACGGGTTCGTCCCGCTGGAAACACCCGCCATCGAGTTCGTGGACGTCTTGGGGAAGTTCTTACCCGAGAGCAACACTCCGGCGGCGGGCATCTTCTCTTGGAAAGAAGACACCGGAAAAGATGAGGAAGGGAAGGACAGGGAAGAATGGGTTTCCCTACGGTACGACCTGACGGCCCCCCTCTCCCGCGTGGTTGCCATGGGGCACCACTTCCCCTTGCCCTACCGACGATACCAAGTAGGTCCCGTATACCGGAGAGAGGCCTCGCTTGAACCCGGAAGATTCCAAGAGTTCTATCAAATGGACTTCGACAGCATTGGTGTTCCCGGGGTTGCGGCGGATGCGGAAGCCTGTTGCATCATGTCGGAGACCCTGGAGGCCCTGGGAATCAATCGCGGACAGTACATCGTCCGGGCGAACAACCGCAAGGTGCTGGGGGCCCTCATAGAGAAGATCGGGATCGGGGCGAAAGGACAGGAGACCGCGTGGTCGGAAAAGGCCCTGACGGTCCTGAGAGCCATCGACAAGTTGGACCGGATAGGGTTAGACGGGGTTGTGGACCTCTTGGGCATTGGGCGCAAAGACCCCAGTGGTAGCTTCACTCCCGGGGCGGGGCTGTACGAAACGCAGGTGGAGCAGGTGCGTTCCTTCCTGGAGGTCTCCTCCACGTCACGTCTGGACTACTGCCGTTCCCTCGAGAAGATGCTCTCGGGGTCGAAGTCGGGGGAAGAAGGGGTGCGGGAGATGGTCGAGATCGACGAATTCCTGCGCAAAGCGGGGGTTGACGAGGACCGGGTTACCTTCGACACGACCGTGGTGCGCGGACTGGCCTACTACACAGGCCCGATCTTCGAAGCCACACTGACCATGGAGATTACGGATAGCGACGGGGTTCGCCGTCGGTTCGGCAGCGTGTTCGGAGGGGGACGGTACGACTACCTCGTGGAGAGGTTCACCGGACAACGGATCCCGGCAACGGGAGCGTCCGTGGGGGTCGATCGGCTCTTGTCGGCCCTCAAGCTCCTTGGCCGCGTTACGGTGGGGAGCTCCACGGCCCCCGTGATCGTGATCGCCTTGAATTCCAAGAATTTGTCGGAATACCACACACTCGCCGCCAGCCTCCGTTCCGCAGGAATCAACACCGAGGTCTACATGGGGGGCGATGGCCTGGCGGGCCAGATGAGGTATGCTGACGACACGGGAAAGGTCGTGGCAGTACTGCGCGGAGACCGAGAAAAAGCCGCGGGGACGGTTTCGATCAAGGATCTTCGCCGGGGAAAGGAGTTGAGCGCAGAGCACTCGAACCGGAAGAGTTGGCTCGAGGCGCTCCCGGGCCAGGTCACGGTTCCGGAAGCGAAACTGGTCGAGACGGTGAAGGACATACTGGCCCGTTACGACCCGGCCAGAACTTCACAGCCATAGACGAAGGCGTCTCTTCCGAAGCCCGAGAACGGGCGACAGGTTGGGAGGCGGTTCTAGAGGAGACACGGGAAGCCTTCGACAACATCTCATCGAACGGAAGAGCCGTCGTATTGAGGCAAATGTGCAACCCACTTCGAAGCCCCCCAAGGTCAAATATCTGTGAGATAGTCGCTGGCCCCGAGGGCCAACGGTCATGGACACTTCTGTGAAACTTTGGCAGGTTGAACCGAAGGAATGGGGTTCGTCCAACCTGGTTGATCCATTCGTGTCTCCGACCTTCGAGGGTCGGAACGGTCGCACGGTGTTTTCCCGAGGGGACGGACGTGACTGAAGGCTTGCGTCCTCGTTTCGGGCACAGCGCCGACCCGAACCTGACGGTCCACATCTCCCCTGGAGGTCGGCTGACGATCTCCGAACTTGTAGGCGTCGCGCGCGGAGATGGCAAGGGTCATTTCGCGCGAGTGGAACTTGCGGGAGATTGGCGAGACCGTTGCGAACGGAGCCGCAAGTATGTGGACGATGCCCTACGTGATGCCCTGGCCAAGAAAGCCCAAACCGGGAAGGTCGACCCCCGCGACCTCATCTACGGGGTGCTCACCGGGTTCGGGCACTTCAAGTCGTCTCCCTTGAAGGACGCTGACGAAGTGCGTCGAATGCAAGAGAACATCGTTCGGAGCCACTCCGTCGGGGTGGGGAGCCCGCTTCCTACGGAGGTTGTCCGCGGAATGATGCTCCTCCGGGTGCGGGCGTTCGTCGAGGGACGTTCCGCGGTGCGACCGGAGATCGTCGAGCTGCTCGTTCAAATGCTGAACTCACACGTTCATCCATGGATCCCTGAACAGGGTTCGGTGGGAGCGTCCGGAGATCTTGCTCCGCTCGCCCATCTCGCCCTCGTACTCATTGGAGAGGGGTTTGCGTGGCACGACGATTCTCCCGAACTAACCCCTACCGCTCCCAAGCACGGCTCGTCCGGGTGGGACCCGCGTTTGGAGATGCGACCGCGACCTGACTCGGGACGCGTTGCTCTGGAGAAGGCTGGTCTCCGTCCTATCGCGGCGCTCGAGGCGAAGGAAGGGCTGGCCCTCACCAACGGAACGGCGCTGTCGGCGTCGCTGGGCGCCCTGGCGGTCTACGATGCCGACAACCTATGGGGGGTCGCAAACCTGTCCGCATCGTTGACACTGCAGGCGATGATGGGATTCACCCGTGCCTTTGATGGCAAGGTCCAGCAGGTGCGTCGCCACGCGGGACAGATCGCCGCTGCGGCCCAGATGCACGCATTCCTGAAGCACAGCAAGCTCGTGAACAAGGAAACGAGCTCGCCTCAGGATGCGTACTCGCTCCGATGCGCACCCCAAGTGCATGGGGCCACGGGGACGGCCATCGATCACGTGTGGGAGGTTCTCGAGGAAGAGATCAACGCGGTCACCGACAATCCGTTGTTCTTCGTGGGGGATCCCCTGGACTATCCCGAGGATCCCAAGGTCTGCCACTTCGACGCCTACTCTGGCGGCAATTTTCATGGACAGCCGATATCCGTGGTCGTGGACTACCTCAAGACGGCGCTTGCGGGCCTGGGAGGGATCAGCGAGCGGCGAATCCAGATGTTGCTGGACTCCAACCACAATCGTGGTCTTCCGGGAGACTTGGCGCCGGTGGATGGCGGGTTGAACTCCGGGTTCATGATCACCCAGTACACGGCCGCCGCCCTGGTCAGCGAGAACAAGGTCCTCGCTCATCCATCCTCGGTCGATTCGATCCCCACCTCTTCCAACGCTGAGGATTATGTCTCCATGGCCCCCATTGGGGCGCGCCATGCCCGCCGTGTCGTGACCAACGTCACGAACATTCTTGCGATAGAACTGATGGTTGCCCTGCAAGCCCTTGAGCTGCGCCTCGCGCAACTTCATCACCCGGGTCCAAACGCCCCGCCTGCTCGACCGACAAAGGAAGAGCTGCAGGACCTGAGTCCTTCGGCGCGAGCGGTGAGGGAACTCGTCCGATCCGGCGAAGCCACCCACGCTCTTCCCGCCATCCCTCTCCTCTCTGAGGATGCGTTCCTATGGCCCCACATCGCTTCCTCAGCGAACCTGGTGACGTCCGGAAAGGTTCTTAGGACTGCGTTACTGGCGACACGCACATAGTGGGGGATGGAACGCAACGCCGGTGTGGGCTAGCGGTTCAGACTTCCGGACTGTGGATCCGGAGACACGGGTTCAAATCCCGTCGCCGGCATTCCTCCCCCCCACACGCCCGAGGGGCCGGGAGAGGCGCGGGCACGGAGACCCCCTGGCTCAACCACAAACTGTTCCCCGAGACGGGCGGAGAGCGCCCTCAGGGGACGCTTCTCACTGAGGCAAGGTCCCTCAGGAACAAGCACCTTTTGATAGCTAAACCTAAAGAGGTGCGCCGGTCTCACTGCCGTCACTCCGATGACGCGCAAGATCACCGCGAACATCTACATGACGTTGGACGGACGCGGCGTGTTTCCAAAATATCCGGGCTCGGACCGGACGATGAGAACGGCCAACGCGCTGTTCCGCCACATGTGGATCTCCCGCTACGACGATGTCACCACAGTGGTCATGGGTCGAAGGTCCTTCTTGGGCCACCGTCGTGTATGGTCCGGGAAAGCCCGCAAACCGAGCGACCCGAAGTACTTCTTCGATTACTCCCACTTCCTCGACCGCGTGGACAAGGTCTGCCTCTCGAACCAGCTGAAGGAGCCGGGGTGGGAGAACACGCGGATCCTGAAGGGTGACCTCGCACAGATCCTCACGAAGCTCAAACGCGAGAAGGGAGGGAACATCATCGTAGAGGGAGGCCCCCGATTGGTCCAAGAGGTTCTGAGGCACCGGCTCGCCGACGACTATTGGTTCTTCGTGATGCCGGTGGTTTATGGAAGGGGCCCCCGCTACTGGAGCAAGATGAAGGAACAGAACACGCTCAAGCTCCTCGAGGTGAAGCACGGCGAGGACGGGGAACTCTTGCTTCATTACGAAGGAATCCCGTAGCCGAAGGGGGTTTCGACTGACCCTCCTCGAGAACCCACACGAGTTCCTTGGAGACCGTCAGGGTGTTGACCGAGAAACCGGCGGCCCAGTCCAGGGAGGTTCCTCGACTCGCCCTAGGGGAAGGGCCCTTCATGGGGAGCGCGAAGGGTCCCTTCCCCGAGGGAGCTCCGGCACGGTGTTCGTCTGCGCCGCATGTTCTGGGGGACGTTGGACGTGGGGAACCAGAGGTTGTGGTCAGGAACTCCGACTGCCGAAAGGTTACCCGAACATGTTCGGTGGAAATGTTCGGCCAATGGGTACGGTATCACCGAGACTATGTGCTCGCCCCTATGTTCAGGCATGGCTAGCGAGAGAGAAACACCCCTTGTCGCGGAGGACCAATGAGCTCAGAACTGACCGAACACGCCCTCGTACCCTGTCCTGTATGCGGTGTGGAAGCATTCCCGGATGCTATGGAGTGTGCCACGTGCGGCACCCCCCGGGACCTCTGGCCCGTTTCCCGGCCACCCGGGTTCGAGGAGGAGACTGCCGGGTCCGCCTTGGGAAAGTTACAGGATCGTACCGTGGAGGTCTCCGTCGCCCGGCCCATGCTCCGGCGGGTTGAGTCCCCGGCGGACGGGGACGAAGGAGAGGCGGTCACTGGCATCTCGGCCGTCGCCAAGATCCTGAAGAACGTCATCGAAGTCGAGCTCGGGGGCGAGCGTTGGATGGCCGTCCCGCTTCCCACCCGGAAGGAGAAGCTGCTCCGGAATCTGTCCACGATCTTCTCCACCCACTACCGGGTCCACCGCGTGGGGAACCCTGAGACGCTCTCCACGGTGTATTATCACCCGCTCAAGGACCAGATCGTGATAGGGGCCGGGGAGGATGTGTGGGTCACGGAGTCCCGGACCCTCGGCCCCTCTCGGATCTTCTATGCCGGGGTGGAGTACACCATCTACGAGACGATCACCGGGAAGTTCACCATCGTCGGGGCCGACAAGCCTGTGGTGGAGGGGAGGGCAAAGTTCCGCTCCGTTTCCATGGATGCCTACCCAGAAGAGATGGGGATCTTCCTCGCCAACTTGGCCATCGGCATCCTGATTCGAACGCTCTTCAGCGAACTCGGAGTCTAGGGGCGGGCTGGTCTCCACGCCGTGGGGGGTGCCTTACCACCCACCCCCCTTCTTCCAGTGGAAAATGAAGAAATCCGAGAGACCCCATTTCAGAAACTAACTCACCATTTCTGGATATAATCCAAGCATGTGAGGGTTGACACATTTCCCCTTAGTAAGACCTGACCCAACATATAGTTCTTTAGATTACTATTCTGTTGTTTCTATAATGGTAATGCTTAAATATATGCATATATTTCGTATCCTTGTTTATTGAGTGATATAACCCAACCCACACACACACCCCACCCTCCTTTTCATCGCAATCCTTTTACCAACCCTTCCCTACAGCTAGAGGTAAGGTGAATGGATGATCACATACGTCGAGGTCTTCTTCTCAACGGAAGGGCCGCTCTCGCATGCGTTGGCTGAGAAAGTGCAAAAGGAGACAGGGCTCTCCTTCATCCGGGGTCCCAAAGACCTCGCCTTCAAATGGGACACCGATGAGCAGTTCAGCGAGATGGTGACCAAGATCCACAAGGCCTTCGAGGGAAGTCACGCCCTCCTCAAGTTCGAGACCCAGGAAGAGGAGATCGGACCCGTGCACCTTCTCGCCCAGTGGCCCCCGGCAGGGGCCAAGCGCCAGAACCAGCAGATGCATTCCCACGTGAGCGACTGAGCAACGCTGGTTCCAGTGGAAAAGGGGGGGTCCCTCTCTAGGTGGTAAGCATCATGGAAGACTTGGAAGCGACGGTTCAGCGTATTCGGACCTCCGTCAAGACCCACTCGACCTGGTTCGAGGGGGCCCTTCCCCTGATCGCTTCGGAGAACCTCCTCTCCCCCTACGCCAAGGAGCTCCTCATCTCGGACTTCCATTCCCGGTACGCGGAAGGACTGCCCGGCGAGCGCTACTACGAGGGCAACCGGTGGGTCGACGAGGTGGAGCTGGAGTGCCTTCGACTGGCACGCGAAGTCTTCCACTGTGAGTTCGCAGACGTCCGTCCCATCTCGGGGACGGTCGCCAACATCGCGGTGCTGAGGGCGATGGCCGAGCCGGGCGACCGCTTCGGCTCCTGCCGCCTGGCCGAGGGGGCGCACATCTCCTCCGCGGCGTTCGGGGCCTTCGGGATCCGGTCCGTGAAGCCGGTCTACTATGCCTTCGACCCGAAGGAGATGCAACTCGACGTCGATGCCACGAAGCGCATCCTGCTCCAGGAGCGCCCGAAGGTCTGCCTCTTCGGACTCTCCCTCTTCCTCTTTCCCTTCCCGCTCACCGAGCTGCAGGAGACCCTGCGGGAGATCGGCGCCCCCGGATGGTACGACGGGGCCCATGTCCTGGGTCTCATCGGCGCGGGGATGTTCCAGGACCCCCTCCACGAGGGCTGTGCGGTCCTCTCGGGCTCCACCCACAAGACCCTCCCGGGCCCCCAGCACGGGATCCTCCTTTCCGATTCCAAGGACCCCGAGCTCCGCAAGAAGCTCACCCAGGCGGCCTTCCCTGGGGTCACGAGCAACCACCATCTCAACGAGATGGCCGCGCTCGCGGTCAGCCTCGCGGAGCACCTCAAGTTCGGCCAGGAGTACGCGCGGATGACGATCGTGAACGCCAAGTCGCTCGGGGCCGCCCTCCACCAGCGGGGCTTCAATGTCCTCTGCGCAGAGAAGGGGTTCACGGAGAGCCATCAGGTCGCAATCCGCGTGGAGCGCGAGGGGGGCGGGGAGTCCGTGGCGAAGCGTCTCGAGAGCGCCCGGCTGGTGGTCAACAAGAACCTCCTCCCAGGAGACAAGAGCCCGAAGAATCCCGAAGGGATCCGCCTCGGGACGCAGGAACTCACCCGGGTCGGCATGGGCCCCTCCGAGATGGATGCCGTCGCGGAGCTCATGGACGATCTCCTCCACAAGGGAAAGTCCCCCGAGGAGGTGGGCGCCCGCGTTCAGGAGCTCAAGAAGCGCTTCACCCAGGTGCACTACTGCTTCGGTGCGGGCGAGGCGGCCTACCGCTACTACGATCTCGTCCAGCCGGGCTCGGTCTGAAGGATCCCTCGGCCGGAAGATCAGGGATTCACGAACGGCTTCCCGACGGTGGCCTCATAGCTTTCGTGGAGGGCCCGGAAGTAGCCTTCCGGCGAGCCCACGGAGAGCCACTTCTCGTCGGAGCGGGAGATGAGGGCGTAGACCTTGCGACCCCGTTCCATGAGCCCGGTGATGCCGCTCGTCACCTCGAGCTCCCGGACGTCCTTCCGCTGGGAGAGCTCGCGCAGCACATCGAAGATCTCGGGGGTGAAGGCGTACATGGCGGTCGCCGCCCAGGAGCTCTTGGGCTTCTCAGGCTTCTCCTCCATCCCCGTCACATCGAGGCACCCGTACCCTTCCCAGTGCCCCGCCGCCTTGCCGACGACGACCCCGTAGCGGCGCGGATCCTTGACCTTCCGGACGAAGAGCACCGCTCCCGCCTTCTTCTTCGTGAGGAGGGTCGCCATCGCGGCGAGGGCCTTCCCAGGTGTGGGCTCCAGAAGGATGGCGTCCGCGGCGTGGAGGAGGAAAGGTTCCCCGTCGATGGCGGGGGCGGCCGTGAGGAGGGCGTCCCCGAACCCCGCCGGCTTGCTCTGGACCACCCAAGTGAACTGCATCTGCGCGAGGAGGTCGTAGAGGGCAAGCGTCTCCACCAGGCGGTCCTGGTGGTGCGCGTGACGGTCGAGGAGCGAGCCGTCGTGGGTGAAGTACTTGAGGATCGCCTCCGCGTCCCGGCCGACGACCATCGTGGCGTGGTCCGCCCCGGCCGCGTGGAGGGAGTTGACCACGAGGTGGGCGACGGGGGCGAGCACGGGGACCCCTCCCTGGCCCTTGTAGAAGAGGGGGAGCATCTCCTTCCGCAGCCCCTTTGTGACGGGGAGCATGCGTGAGCCTTCCCCGGCCAGGGTAATCACCGCTCGCATTCCTTGCCCGGTCCTTTTCGAGAGCGCGACCGCTTATTAGGAGTGCCACGGAGCGGGTACAGGGTGCCTCTCCGTCCCCCCGTCGGGCTACGGGTTGCCATCGCCGACCGCGGCGTACCGGACCCCGGCGCGGCGCAGGGTCTTCGGGTCGACGGACCGGCGGGCGTCGACCACCAGGCGATCCTTGAGGGATGCCCAGTCCTTGCCTCTCAGCTTCCGGAACTCCTCCCAATCCGCCTGGATCACCGCGAGGTCGGCGACGCCGAGGGCCCCCTTCAGGTCCTTCGCGAAGAAGAGGCGGGACCCGATCTCCCGGGCCGCGTTCCGGGAGAGCCCGCGCCGGAAGCCCTCCATGGCGTGGGGGTCGTAGAGGAGGACGGTGGCGCCCTTTCGCAGGAGGGCTTCGGTGATGGGGTAGGCGCGGGAGTCCCGGGTGTCCGAGGTCCCGGCCTTGAAGGCGAGCCCGAGGAGGGCGACCCTCTTCCCCTCGAGGCCGCGGGACTCCGCCTCTGCGATCTCGGCCACATGCCGCGCCTGGAGCTCGTTCCCCTCCAGGGTCGCGTTGAGGATCGGGGTCTCCAGCGAGCGGTCGCGGGCCCACGCCAGGAGGGCGTTCACGTCCTTGGTGAAGCAACTGCCCCCGAAACCAGGGCCCGCCCGGAGGAAGAGGGGCCCGATCCGCGGGTCCATCCCCACGGCCTCGAGGACCGGGTAGACGTCGACCCCCGCGGCCCGGGCCATCCGGGAGAACTCGTTGGCGGAGGAGACGCGGAGCGCAAGGAGCGAGTTCGAGGCGTACTTCACGAGCTCAGCGGCCGCGGGAGGAAGGACGACGAGCCGGGTCCGGAAGGGGGCATAGAGCGCCCGGAGGGTCCTCTCGCCCCGGGGGTCCGAGACACCGAGGACGATCCGGTAGGGGTGGAGGGCGTCCTTCACCATGGTCCCCTCGGCGAGGAACTCGGGGTTCGAGGCGACCGCGAAGCCTTTCCCGGCCGCCCGTCCGCTCGCCGAGGCGAGGACGCGGGCAACGAGCCCCTCGGCCGTCCCAGGCACGACCGTGCTCTTGACCACGACGAGCCGCCACGACTTGACCTTGCGGAGGGCCATGCCGACGTCCATCGCCGCTTGGCTCAGGAAGGAGAGATCGATGGAGCCGTCCGCAGTGGAGGGGGTCTGCACCGAAAGGAAGATCACGTGGCATGACCGCACGAGCTCCTCCATCGAGTCCTCGAAGGAGAGGCGACCGGCCCTGACCTGCTTCTGCACGAGGGGGGCAAGCCCCTCCTCGTAGACAGGCACACGGCCTCCCCGGAGGCTTGCGATCCGCTCCGCGTCCACGTCGTAGCCGACGGTGGGGATGCCGTAGTGGGCGAAGGCAGCGGCCGTGGCCATGCCGACGTACCCCATCCCGACCATGCCCGGTCGTGGACCCCGGTATCGCGCCGTCATGCGGACCGTGCCTCGACAAGCTCCCTGAAGTAATCCGCCGTGAGGGCGAGTCCCTTCGGGAAGGGAGTGGCCGGGGACCAGCCAAGGAGCTTCTTGGCCTTCGAGATGTCGGGGCGGCGGCGTTCGGGGTCGTCCTCGCCCCGCGTGTCGAAGACGATCTCGGAGCGCTCCCCGGTGAGCTTCCGCACCTGGTTCGCGAGCTCGAGGATGGTGAGCTCGGTATCGGGATTGCCGAGGTTGACCGGGCCGTCCACCTCCTCCGCGTGGAAGAGTCGGACGAGCCCCTCGACCATGTCGTGGACGTAGCAGAAGGACCGGGTCTGCTTCCCAGTCCCCTGGACCCGGAGCGGCTCCCCCTTCCATCCGGCGACGAGGAAGTTGGAGACGACCCGGCCGTCGTCCGGGGCCATCCGAGGGCCGTAGGTGTTGAAGATCCGTGCGATCCTCACCGAGACATCCCGCTCCCGGTGCCAGGCCATCGCAAGGGCCTCCGCGAAGCGCTTGCCCTCGTCATAGCAGGAGCGGATCCCGTTCGGGTTCACGTGTCCCCAGTAGGTCTCCGGCTGGGGATGGACCTCGGGGTCCCCGTAGACCTCGGAGGTGGAGGTGAGGAGCATCCGGGCCCCGCACTTCTTCGCGTGGGCGAGGAGCTGGGCGGTGCCGAAGGCGTTGACCTCGAGGGTAGCGATGGGGATACGCAGGTACTGGGGCGGGGAGGCGGGACAGGCGAGGTGGAAGATGGCGTTCGCCCGAGGGAGGGCGAGAGGGCGGGCAAGGTCGCCGCGGAGAAGCGTGAAGGCGGGGGAACGCTGGAGGGTGCGGAGGTTCTCCCTCCGCCCGGTGACGAAATTGTCGATGCCGATGACGCGGTAACCCTCCCCGAGGAGGCGCTCCGCGAGGTGGGATCCGAGGAAGCCGGCGACCCCGCTCACCAGGGCCGTCCCCCTCATGGGCCGAGCTCCCGGCAGGCGTCCTTGACGGCGGTGCGGAGGACGGGGTGCTTCAGCGCGAACTCGATGTTGGTGCGGAGCCAGATCCCCCGGTCGCCGATGTCGTAACGCTTGCCCTCGAAGGTGACCGCGTACACCTTCTCCTTCTTCGCGAGGATGTTCAGCGCGGTGGTCAGCTGCACCTCCCCGCGGCTGTCCGGGGGGAGTCCCTCGATGATCGGGAAGATGCCCGGGGTGAGGAAGTAGGCCCCGGTGATCCCGAGGCGGCTGGGGGCGTTCTCAAGGCTCGGTTTCTCCACCATGTCCTCGACCTCGAAGACCCCCGGCTGGATCTCCCGCCCCTTGACGATCCCATAGTCGGAGACTTTCTCATCGGGCACCGTCTCGACCGAGATGATGGAGTGCTTCCCTCCCAGGGCCACGAACCGGTCGTGGAGCTGCCGGAGGAGCGGGGGAGTGCAGACATTGATGGTGTCCCCGAGGAGGACCCCGAAGGGCTCGTTCGCCACGAAGTGCTTCGCGCAGTGGATGGCATCCGCGAGCCCGCGGGGCATCCGTTGGCGGATGTAGAAGATCGAGACCTTGCGCGTCAGGGCCTCGAGATCCTCGAGCTCGGGGGCCTCCCCGACGTTCCCGAGGTCCGGGTTGTGATCGAAGTAGTCCTCGACGGCCCGCTTTCCCCGGCCCGTGACGATCACGAGGTCGGTCGCGCCGGCCTGCACGGCCTCTTCGACCACGTAGTGGATGACGGGTCGGTCGACGACCGGCAACATCTCCTTCGGCATGCTCTTCGTGGCGGGAAGGAACCTCCGCCCGAGACCGGCCGCAGGGATGACCACCTTCATCCTTCCACTTCAGAGAAGAAGAGTTGATGAAGGGCGCGCCGGGAGCCTGCCCCGGGTGACTCCAAGCAGCGAGTGCCTAGCTCTCGCAGATGCCGTCCGAACCAACTGAGTGAGGCGGTCTTGTCCCTCACGCAGAGGGCGGGATCTCGGTCGGTGAGGGTGGAGGAGGGGCAGGGTCCGTAGGTGTTGGGGAAAGGCTTGCCGGGGTGGGCGCGGGAGGGCGGCTCTTGCGCCGGGCCCGGAGAGCGAGGACAAGGACCACGGCTACCCCCACGACGGCAACCCCGACGATCCCGGCAATCTCTTCCGGGCTGAGCTTTGAGGACGAGGACGCATTCCCGATCGGGGGCCCGATGTTGGAGGAACCGTTGGAGATGGTGATGGACGCCTTCCCCACTGGGGAAGAGCCATTGAGGGTCGCTGTCACCTGCAGGGTATCCTGCCCGACGGTGTTCCCCGCAAGGAACGAGACCGCGGCCGGGTCCAACTGCGGATTGAAGTGGCCGTCGGTCCCGAGGAGCTTCCATGCGTAATGGATGCCCGGGGGGCAACTGGAAGAGCAGACCGACTTGGCCGTGAAGGTCTGCTGTCCTCCCGGGGACAAGGTGACGGAGGAGGGGCTCACGGCCACCGAGGTCACCGTGACGAGGTTCGGGGTGATGTTGACCACGACGGGGCGGCTCAACGCCCCGTACCCTTCGTCCCAGACGTAGACCTGGACCTGCACGGATCCGGCCGTGGGACCGGCCAGGAAGGTGACCGTCGAGGTGTTCTCGACATTCAGGGTGCCGAGGGAGCTGGACAGCGTCCAGTTGTAGGTCATGGTCCCCCCACAATAGGAGGGTGAGCACCCCGGGTTGGCCGTGAGGTTCACCTTTCCCCCGGGGATGATGCTGGGATTGCTGGGAGTGATCTGGACGCTGGACACCACGAAGTAGAGGGTGCCGGTCAGCGTGACATTGACCCACGTCGCAACGCTGTTGTTTCCCAGTTGCGCCGAGACGTACACCCGGTATTGCCCGGAGGATGTGAGATTGCTCGCGGTGAAGGCGACCGCGTTCCCCTGCGTAGTGTTGAAGGTCCCTAGGTTGGTAGACGGGCCCCCCATGGACCAGGTCACGGGGATCCCCGAAGGACAAGCCGAGGAACAGGCCGGCGAGGCGGTGAAATCCTGGGTCCCTCCCTGCTCCAGCGTGGTCGACAAGGGCGTGACGTGGAGGGAGAGCAACTTGGGAAGCGGCGTAGTTACGATCGTGATGGGTACGGTCGTCCGGACCGTGGTCCCGTTCATCGTGGCGATGGCCGTCAGATCCTCCACTCCGGCCGAACCCCCAGCGGTGAACGTGGTGGAGGTGCCCTGGGTTTGAGTGAGCGTTCCCAAGGGGCTGCTCAAGGTCCAGCTCTGATTGAGGAGGGACAGGGGGCAGGGTCCGCCCGTACAGTTCTCCGCCATGGAGAAGGAGGCAAACTGATTCACCTCGAGGGTGAGCTCGTAGGGGTCCACGCTGACGGAGTTCAATATCTCCGTCAATGGGAGCACCCTCACTACGGCGGTGCTGGTGCGGACGATGCCTTCCGCAGACACCACCACCGTGACGTTCGCGACACCTCCGGTGGCCCCGGCCGTGAAGAAGGTTTGGTACCCCGCCCCTCCCAGGGTTCCCACGGGTTTGCTCAAGTTCCAGACGTACTTCGGGAAGGTGGGGCAGGAGCCTTTGCAGCCAAGGGTAGCCGTGAAGGTGGCCAAGCCGCCCGCGGAGACGAGGGCGTTCACGGGTGAGATCTTCACCGAGGATAGTTCGCCCAGCAAGTAGCTGACCTGGATGCTCGCGTTCGGGCTCTTCACCGATTGGTTCCCCAGCTCCGCAGTCACGTTCAGTTGCAGGCTGCCGTTCCCGGTGCCCGCCTGAAACTCGACCGACGAAGCGGTCGTGTTGTTCAGGACCCCTACCCCGGACTTCGACATATTCCAACGGTAGGTGATCCCCGCGGGACACGGGCCCCCGCTACAGGTGACGTTGGTCGTGAAGTTCTGCGCCCCGGTCGGGGACAAGAGAACGCTGTTCGGCGTAATGGACACGGAGGCCAGCGTGACGTTGGCAAGGATGGAGATGCCGTTGGTCGACTTCGCGAGAACCGCCCCGCGAGCGGGGTCGGGTGATCCGGAAGAATAAGGAAGGTACGTTGAGCGGGGACTGTGAGAGAACGGGGTCGGCGCACCCGAGGGGGACGATAGGCTGGAACCCGAGGCCAAGAAACTGCCTCCCGCCAAAAGGCAGCTCACACCCACCAGACAGGCAACGAACTTCCACGATGCGTCGTTCCGTCCCATCGCTTAGGTAAACGCCTCCGACTCACTTATAGGCTTCTCCGGGGAGGCAACCCACCCACGGGGTTGAGGATGCCAGTGTGCGGGAGCCAAACCATGCTGCGGTTCGAATCACGAGGGGACTGGTATCATCGAACGACTGGAAGGGAGAGGAACAAGCTGACCTGAGGGGGGGATCCTACCGTGACGCGGTGGCTCGAATCTCGCGATCGTAGTCAATGCCGCGCAGCAAGTCAACTCACGCGGGTGCTCTGGGGAACGCCCAACCGCACGCGGTCCAAGACCTATGGGTTCGAACCCCGGTCACTCGAGAGCCGCAGGCTCGGAACACGACAAAGTGTCACTCTTTGGCGGTGACTGTCGAAGATCTTCAAGAATACTGACGAAACCAGCCCTCCTCGAGCCCACCGCCCGGAATCATCACGCTTTTCTATTCCGGGCCCCTCTTGGCAATTCATGAAGCTCCTTGCGCATCCGCGCAATGTAGCTCCCTTGGGGTCCCTTCTTGTTGTTTTCAGTATGCTCTTGGGTATTCCTTTGGGGATCACACTTGCCGCGCACACCCAGCTACGGTCCGGGGTCGACACCTTCGCCACTCCGGGGGGCAACGTATCGATGGAGACGACATTGCGGGCGGCCAATTCCTCGTACCCCTCCCACATTGGGTGGACCGTTTGTCCTCTCAGGGACTTCCAACTGGTCGGGAACCCTGACTGCCCCGTAACCGTGAGCCCGGACGCAGTGGCCTTCGATCCCGTGGACGGAGAGCTCGATGTGGCAGAATACACCTCCAACAATGTCTCCGTTGTTTCTCCATCCAGTGGCAGGGTGCCCGGCAACTCGACCTCGACAAGTTCGACCTATACCGTAGGCTTCCAAGAGTCAGGGTTGCCGGCCGGGACAACCTGGGCCGTGGCGCTGAATGGCACCACTAGTTCCTCGAACACCTCCCGCATCAACTTTTCTCACTTGGCCAACAACACTACGGGGTATGCCTTCTCCGTAACCACGGCAGCGGGTTACATGGCAAGTCCGGCAACGGGCACCGTTGCTGTGAACGGTGCGAACGTGACCCAGAACATCACGTTCCAGCAGTACCGAGGGCCCACAATCCTAGGGTTCAACGCAACCCCCAACCCGGTGGGTGTTGGCCACACGACCACTCTGGGTGTTTTCGCCACGGGCCTTCTTGGAACGTTTGTCTATACCTACACGGGCCTTCCCCCGGGATGCGCTACGGCCGACTTCTCGTCTTTGCTCTGCACACCGACGGGGGCCGGTGACTTCACGGTCAGGGTCTTTGTCAACTATACCGGGGGGGGCTCGTCGAACGCCACGCTTCTCTTGATCGTCCAACCGCCTGTCTACACGGTCGGGTTCCTTGTGCAGCCCTCCGTTTGCAGTCCCCTCACCTTCAACGGCACCCCTCAGGCCAATCACTCCTCGGCCACCTTCCCGGCGGGCACTTATCCAGCGACCGCACCGGGGTGCGCGGGCTACGGCTTCTCGTACTGGAAGGTTTCTGGGGGGCTCTCCCTTTCCGGAAATATGACTTCCAAGATCAACGTCACGGTGGCCGGCAACGGGACCCTATCCGACGTCTACACGGTGCTCAACCTGGTGCCGCTCCAAGCCTTCGGGACCGTGACCTCGGTCAAGCTCCTGGGGTCCTGCACCGCGGGATTCTCTGGGGGGAACGTCTCCTTCTCGGGATCCGCAAGCGGGGGAACCCCTCCCTACGTCTTCTCCTGGAGTTTCGGGGATGGGAGCCCCAACCAGACTGGTCAGGATGTCTCTCACACCTATGGTCAGGTGGGGGCTTGGAGGGCGAACCTCACCGTAACCGACTCCCAGGGAGTCCAGGCGGTCAAGAGTGTGCCCGTGGGCCTGCTTCCTCCACCTTGCACAACTCCTGCCAATTCTTCCCCTTGGCTACTCGCGGGGTTGCTTGTAATCGTCGTTGTGGAAGTTGTCATCGTGGTCTTGATAGTAAAGAAGAGGCGGAAGTCCCGTCGTGAAGAAGCTCCATGAAGGCGTCATGACCCAGCGACCTTCCCTGTGCAGGTGCCTGATTATGGCGCTAGGCTGTGTGAACACCACGGACGGCGAGAGAGACAAGCCGATCTTGGAGGGAGAGTCGTACCGAGACGCGGAGGTTCGTTGCGCACAATCGATGTCTCAAGGGGTGCGTGAGGCTCAGTGACGAGTTCTGATCCTCCTCAAACTCGGACACCTCGGTCGACCCAGGGCGATCAGAACAACTTCGGCTCGGGAATGACCTTCCCGCCCGACAGCATCGGGAGCGGTGGACCATCTGCTTTCCCCATGGATGACAAGGATCTCGTCGGACACATTGCATTCGCACTGGGGGGTCGGTACGACGATCCTGGCAAGATGCCGTTCTACATACAGAGCGTAGCGGAAGAAACGAATCCAGAATGGAGGCTGACAATTGGCCGATTCGCGGCAACACCATCAAGTCGCAAGGATGTCCTCTTTCTGGACTACCAGCGAGTCGCAGATGTCTGCATTCAGGTCCTTGGGCTCGATCGTGTGCAGAAAATCAAGGACCACGCCACACTGCTTTCGTGGAGAGCGCGAGGTCTGGACAAAGTCGATGAGGGGGATTTTGAGAAGGACCGAAAACATCAACAGATTCGGTTGGGCGTGGAGGTCACCTCCAATGTGGTCGCCTTGCTGGTGCCCGTCTTTCTAGCGATAGAGAATCCGACCTGGGTCGACGTTGGGAGCACCCCTTTCTGGGTAGTTCTGGGCATAGCTGTTTTCGTGTGCCTCGTACTCTACGCACTGGGTTGGCACGAGATGCTGTTTCCGAAGACTGGAACGCCTCGCGACCCCTATCTCTTACTTACGGTCGGGCGAGCGATCTTCCGGGGGGCTGATCCGAAGGTGATACTGAACCCCGACGGTTCGGTCAACCATCCCGCCCTTCTTGAAACACTAGGTCGCAGGAGAAAGCTTGCACTGGGGTAGTGCCAGGTTGATCGCTTGGGACTGAGGTGAAATGAGTATGGGCAACACAGGCGTGATGCGGTTCGGAGGTTGCAACCTCTCGGGGGCGGTGGATCACGAGGGGACCATGCTCCGAGAGAGAGACAGAAGGCAGACCTCAACGGGAGTTGCCGCCAAAGGGATGAAAAATTGTCGGTGGCGAAATGTCTCCCAAAGATAGTCCAAGGGGGATCGTTTCCCTGACTATGGCCGACGAGAGCAGTGGCGACACGTTTTACATTCCCCCTGAGCTTGCTCCCAGAAACATCCTGGCGCCTATCGTTCCTCGTCCTCGGAACCGCTGGGCCCTGCTGAAGCGACTTGCGCTGGCAGTGATCGGGAGTATTCTGGTTGCCGGCTCTGAAGTGTTTGAGTGGTATCCCGCAAGATCCCTGGAGGTGATCCGCTCCAACCCAAACATCGGGTTGCCTCTTCTTCTCTTGTCAGCTGCAGTGGCGACTATGGGATTGGTCCTCCTCGGTGTCGGTTCTCTTCGAGCCGCCGGAGTGCTCCAAAGCCATGGACGAAAGCACGGGTCGCCCGGCCACACTCGTTTGACCCCTCAAGAGGTAGAGCAGTTCGCAAAGCGCTACACACCATTCGAGTCGAACGGCATTCGATGGATTCCGCCAATCCCTGTGCGTGCTCCCGGGTGGGGGAAAGTCCCGGAGGCTTTGGCCATGGTCCTTGGCGGATGTGAGGCTATCGTCACAATTCCTACCGTCCTTGGAGCCCTACTAGGTTTCTACTCCTGGGACTGGTCCAGTTACCTGACAATCCAAGTTGCTATCGGAATAACGTTCGTGATACTAATCGGGATAGCCATTTCCACGCGATGGGTGTACGATCAATTCGGACTATCTGACCGCGGCGTTCATCTCCAAGCTGAGCGACGCGAGCTGGTCATCCCCTGGACCAAAGTGGAGGGAGTGACGTTGGACCTCATCCCGCAGATGTACCAATCCGCTCGCCAGTGGCGTTTCAGGTACCGCGACCCAACAAGCGGAAGACGCACATTGATAGGACGAAACAATGAGATCCACCCGGAGTGGGTCGTGGCGCTTATCCAGGATCCACATTGCCCCTCGTTCGAACTCGGCGAGACCGCTTGGAAGATCCTCGGGATCGATCCACCAGCGAGTTGGCCCCGGCCTCCAGATCTTCCGAACCACGGATCTTGAGAGTGGGGGATTCACCTATACTGCGGTTCTGATCACGAGGGGACAAGACCCCTGATACGGAAGGAGGCTGTGAAGAGGGCCCCGGTGATACCGAAGGGTGGGGGGGACGTCGGAGAAGCGCTGCAGAGGCGGCTTCGCGAGGAAGGCCGAGTCCACGCCGGTCGTTTGATTCCGTGACGAAGCACATCCTCCCATTGTGGCCAGAGCACACCTCCGACCTCCACATCGTCTGAGGACGCAAGTCCCGGACTTGCACCAAAAGCGGGATGTAGGGGGGAGGGCCTTTTCCCAGCATGTCAGATCGTACCCGTCTGTCTTGGCGAATAAGACCCCATAGAGGAAGGCACTCCTTCCTGCTCGTGTGGATCTCCCTCGTGGTTCTCATCGGCGGGGCTGCAGGCGCCGTCCTGCCGGGTACGTTCTCGCCTGTCCCGGCCATCTCGCCAGCTCAAGGAGACGTGTCGGTCCACCCGGCGGGTCTCCAGACGGAACCGGGCGGATGGGAGGGGCTCCCCCCAAGTAGCAGTATATGGGGCGTAGGAGGACTCCCGGTGCTCTTCTTCTATGGCACCCTCGCCTGCCCGTACTGTGATTCTTCCTCTTGGCCGCTGCTCTTGGCCTTGAACGCGACCGGCACGGTCACCGGCACGAGCTACACCTCGTCCAACACCACGGAACTATATCCCGGCACACCGGGGGTGAACCTGTCGGGCGTTCAGACTGCCAGCAACTATCTTTCGCTCGACGTCAAAGAGGGAGCAAGCACCCCCCCTCCCTTGACGGCGCAAGAGCAATCGTACGTCTCAAACTACACCAACGGGGGGATCCCCTTCTTCGTCGTGGGAGGCGTCTTCCTGCGTCTCGGGAGTCTGGTGGGTCCCCAGTACCTCTCTGGACTGAACCCCGCTCAGGTCTACAACATCACCCAGCATCCCTCGCTGAACTCCACGGTGTACGACGCTATCCATCAGGCACAACTCTACTTGGAGGCCTACATCGTGGTCGCCGACGAGAGAGCCTCCGTCCCACCCCCGACCTTCGGGGCAGATCAAGCAGCGGTCCTGGGCTTGGCGGCTGAGATCACTTCCCCTGCGTCCACTCCTCCCGCGTCCGCGTGCCGCGGGACAGCGCCGATCCAATGCGGGAACGTAACCCTCGCATTCGGTGGCGACCAACCGGTGTTCGAACTGGTGTACGATGAGAACTCGGTCAATCTGTCCGAACAATACAACTTTTCCTTCTTTGTCCCGGGGGCCGCGGAACTCACTCCCTCCGGGGACGTCGTGGCGTACGCCAACCTCATTGTCCCAGTTCCGGAGAGCACCCAGATCTCGTATTCTGGCAATGAGGTCAATCTCAGCACGCAATGGGTGAGCAACGTGAGCACCGCGACGGGAAAGTGGCTCCCGAACGACATGTACGGCAACCGCACCAACAACAGCGTAATCCCCGCCAACAACTCGATCGGCACTGTCACCATGAACGTCACCTTCCACCTGTTCGATGTGAACGGCAACGACACCCGGATCAAGTTCGACGTGGGTCTCTCTGGGTGGCCCTGGATGCACTCCGGGGACGAGCTGGGCTTGGCCCTCGACACCATCGCAGCCGGAGGAGCCCACCTCAGTTTCAACAACTCGCTCCAGACGCTCTCCCAGGTGTGGAACTCAAACAATGCCACGCTCTCGCAGCTAGTGATGGGTCCCAGCGCCAACGCTTCGGGTGGATACTCGGGACCGCTACGGGTCTCCGCGGACGCTGCCACCTTCTATGGGGCCCACACCGCTATGATGACACTCACCTTCTCCGGTAACGGAGGGGAATATTCCTCACTAGCCTACGACCCATGGGTCGTGTTCACCTTGCACCCCCCCGGGGGAAGTTTGGGCGGGGGTGGCGGCCCTGCCTTGGGGCCGGGTGAGGCCGAATGGGCGATCGTGGGGCTGGTCGCCCTCGGGAGTATCGCCCTGGGTGTCGTCCTCCTCCGGGTCCGCCGGCGTCCCGTCAACCCGGAACTCTCCAATATCAGATCCCGACCGGTGACCGAGGCACGTTGGCTCGCTCCTACGTACGAGCTCAGTCGTGCACCAGTGCGCCCCAGATAGAAGTGAACTCGTCCCGCATGCGGTCCCCGAAGGAGTCCCGGAAGTTCCGGTAGAGGCGCAAGACCCGCTCGGGTTGCTGCGCCCGGTATCGCCTTTCCCCCGGGGGATCAAGTACGGCGACCTGACCTATGACGATCAGGTAGCGGAGGTGGAAGGCGACCGTAGACCTCCCACCTGGGATGCGGGACAGGAGTTCGGAAAAGGACACCTCCTTTCCCTGGGAAAGCTCGACCAGGATCCGCCGCTCCATGGGACTCTGCATCGCCGATAGCGTTGCCCGGTCCGCGGGGGTCACATCCGAGGAGAAGTAGTAGTCACGGTGGGCGGAAGAGTGCTTCAGGATCGTCCCGCCCTTGACCATCTCCTGAAGATGGTACGAGGTCTCACCCCAGCCCAGGTTCAGTCCGCGTTGGATGGCTCGAGCACTCGAACCCGGGTGGGAACCGATGAACCCGGCGATCCGCTGTCGTGTCCGGTTGTCCAACACATTATCCCGGGCCGGTTGGGACCTTCCACACCCGCGGTAGCAGGAGGGAGAGGTAGAGACAACCTTCGGAGAAGAGGAGGAAGAGGGATATCACCAGCCCGCCGGACATTCCGGGAACGGACCCTGTCCAAAGAGCGTCAGAGAGTCCGCCCGCCCCCAGAGCTCCCAAGGCTAAGATGGCCATCCCAACCAGAAGGAATCGCCGGTCTCGGTATCTTCCCGAGGAGGAGAGGATGACGAACACCAAGAGCACGGCCAGCCCCAAGACCGCGGCATCCACGAGCACTAAGAGATCGTTGATCACGAGGGCCTCTCCGTCCACCCGATCCGGCCCAAGCTAGGTTCACGAAAGAACATGTTCAGAGCAGAACATAGAATGTCTGGGCATTAGAAAGAGTTTTGGTGCAATTCCCGGACTCGCACCAAGGTAGTAATGATGTGGGAAGTCTCCAGAACCCTGGCATTGACTTAGCTGAAGCGGGGATCTGTTGGGTTGGCTCATCGCCAAGGCGAGGAGCGGGACTTTTGTCTCAGAGCCCTTCTCACAAAGGAGGCAGCGGCCGACGCCGTGATCATAGGGGGGTCTGCGATCGAGGTCCACGCGCGCGGGATGTAGGTCTCATGAGAACTCAACTGGGTGGGGAAGCACAATCCGGTCATCTCTGCTCTGGACGTCCGTGGCCGATTGCATTGGGGGGATACAATGGTAGGAACGACCGGTTCGGGTCCGAAGGGACTAGAACCCAAACACTGGGAGTACTGTAGACAGTGAGGGGGATATACCCTTCTTGGATGAGGGGATTCTGCCGAAACAAACTAGATGCCGGATACAGTTGGTGAAGAGCCGTATCCCCGTAACCTGAACTCCCAAGCACTGCTCGGGAAGTGTCCTGAACCTGCGGAACGCGACATCGTCCGGTGGGAGACTAATAGTGTAAGGATTTGGGCCCGCAAGGTCTCTATTCTCACCGGGGTCACTTCGCTTCTATTGGGGGTAGGGGCCGCTATCTTCCTCTATTGGTTCCTCGCAGATGGACATGATTGGGCCTCCCTCGTCGCGGACTTCCTGTCCGCAGTCACTCCCATCGCAGTCTATGCTTTCGTCGCCAGCCACTCTATGGTTCGGCGGGGAGTTCAAAGATTGGGGTTTGCCTCCGCTGGGATCCATCTGGACCGCGGGCCAGGAGCATCCGGGGAGACACGACGATACATTCCATGGATCGACCTGCGAGAGATGTCTACCAAGAGGCTGATCATGTCCAGCATTGTGGTGCTGAAGACCAGCTCCGGTGAGGCGGTCCTCTCAGACCTCGAGCCAAGACTGGCCGAGGGACTCCGAACCGAATGGACGACTTGGGTGAGGAACCGAGCGGCAAGGGCGGTCGCCGTGAGGCGAGCAGGGCTTGGGGATTTGGGAGTGCAACAGTCAAACGATCCGAAGTTGACCGAATGATGCCATGGGATAGTTCGCGGCAAGACTATGTCAATGGGCCCAACATTTCCTGAGATCCCGCACTTGGGTGAAGGAGCTTGTGGACACGTTCCCGAAGCGGACCAAGGACTGACTTCCTCGTACCATTGCTCCGTCAGGAGCACCGGGTGACCAGGCTCGAACCTACGGGGAAGTTACTGATAGTGCGTTGTTGTTAACGGGGGAAAGTGCAGGGCCTCGTCCTGTAGGGTCAAACCTTCTTGAGACGGAAGGAGTACGACCCGCTACCGCCAAACATCCCTGGCAAGACTCTCAGGACTACAGAGACGATGTGGTCCGACGCTACGCACACCCCGCTCAGTGAGCGGAGAAGGCGCCTTGACCTTGGGGGTTGTAGTGATCAGGAGGTCTCTCAAGGGAACGCTCGCCGAGAACTCGTTCCGGACGGAGGGGTTCCCAGCCCAATCCCCTCGGCCGGCGGGTTCGCGAACCGTCGAACGGAGACCCTGGTGAGCCCTGCGATGAGGAGCAGATTGACCCCCAAGATGAGGAGCATGTACGCGTCCAAGATGAGATCCGTGGGGGCAACGACGGAGAAGGCCACGTAGCCTTCTATGGGGTAGAGCAGGAACAGGCAGAGGGCCCCTATTCCCCACTGGAGGCGCGGGGTAGAGATTCCCTTGCCGTGGGGCCCCCCCGACCCGCTGAAGACCCCGGTCTGGAAAGCCCAAGTGACGAGCAATTCCGACGTAAGGACCGCACCGAAGACGAGCCACGCGAAGGGGCCACCGAGGACCACATAGGTGAATACGGCAGCATAGCCTGCGAGGGCCAGTTGGACCGGCCACACGAGAATTCCATGGGCCCGGAAGAGCTCAGGTCCCGAGAAGGGGAGGAGCCGGGACGTGCTATAGCCACCGGGTGTGCCGGGTAGGGCGACCTGAGTGGGGTACATGACCCCGAGCATGGGGAGGAAGAGCGCCAGGAGGCCTCCGCCGATGAACGCCGCCAAGTGCCATCCAACTCCGGAGACCAAGAGCACCGCGGCGATGGAGATAGACATCCCGGCAAAGAATAGGGCGGCGATGGTCATGCCCCCACGCAATCCCAGTGTGAGCATGAGCCCGGAAACGGCCCGTGAACCGTTCCCGAGGTCCCGGTACCGGGCTCGGAACCGGAGCCGTAGATCGGTCCACAGGCCCGGTTTGAGCGGCTTCTCCGGAGAGAGGGACCCCCCTGCCTCCGAGACCAGATAGAGGGTCTGAGGGAGCCGGGCGCGGATGTCCTTGGGCTCGGCGTAGGCCACGAGCAGCGCCGGGATGAGGAGGCTCGCCGAAATCCCTGCGAGATCCGCGGCCCCCAACGGTTGCGCCAGGATGAGCATGACGGCGGCGTGCGTCAGTGCGCGCAGGAACGCCGTCACCACCGGGGATCCTTGGAGGGTGCCAAACACGAAGACCAAGGCGAGCGGATAGGTGGAGACGAGAAGGATAGGTTTCGCGTAGCGGGCGATCCTCTGGGCCTTCTCGGGTCGCATCCTTCCGAGCCAGATATGGGACCAGATGACGAGGTAGTAAGCCGTGAGCGCTCCCGACACGTAGGTCCAGCAGAGGATCAGGAAGAGCCGGAGCAAGAGGGGAACCGACACCGGAACTGGGATGGCCTCGGCCGAGAGAAGGAGCGGGACCAGGGGGGTCGAAAGGAGAAGCCGTGGCAATCCCCGGCGTCTCCGCGCTCGAACCAGCGAATCCCAGGAGACGGGTAGGAGGAGGTCGCTCCATTGGCGGGAGAAGAGCCCGGAGCCGGCCAAGAGGCCGACGACAACTCCCACGACCAAGGTGAGCAGGACGACGTACTGAAGGCCCGCCGGTCGGAGGAAGGCCGGAGACCCCCGGGCATGGAAATTCATCAAGCCCAAGAAGATCCCGTAGAATCCGAACATGAGGAGCATCATGGGGAAAATGCCCTTCTTCCAGGCGAACTTCAAGCCTCTCCACATGATGAGGCGATCCCGCCACGTCAGGGCGCCCACGGCGTCTCCGGGGCTCCCGGATCCCTGCGACGCAGAGATCAAGGCTCCTCGGTCATGGTCACGAAGACCTCGTCGAAGGAGGTGTCGGGACGTGCCCGGGCCTGCTGCCGCAGCTCGTCGATCGTGCCCTGCGCCAAGAGCCTTCCGCGGCGGAGGATGGCCACCCGGGTGCAGACCTGCTCGATGAGCGCAAGGCTGTGGGAACTGATGAGGACGGCTCCTCCCCTCTCCGCCGTGGAGCGGACCCATCGCTTGAGGGCGAGCCCTCCCTTCGGGTCGATCCCGATCAGCGGCTCATCCAACAGCAGCACCTCCGGGGCCCGTAGCATGGCCATGGCGAGATGGATCTTCTGGCGTTGCCCCTTGGAGAGCTCGAAGGCCAGGTTCTGGGTCTTCTCGTCCAGGTCTAGGTCCCTGAGCAGTTCCGCCCCCTGCCCCTGCCACCCCTCCGGGAGTCCGAAGGCCCGGGCCGTGAAGAGGAGGTGCTCCTGCGGGGTCAAGTAGACGAAAGGCTGGGGGATCTCGGGGATGAAGGCCATGCGCCGGTGGGCTTCCTGCGCGTCCGTCACCACGTCATGTCCGGCGATGGTGGCCGTTCCCTCGTCGGAGGCGAGAAGTCCGGAGGCGCACAGGAGGAGCGTGGTCTTCCCGGAGCCGTTCGGACCGACCAGGCCGACCACCTCCCCCGGGCGGACCTCCAGGTCGACGTGATCGAGGGCGACCACCTTGGGATAGCGTTTGGTGAGGCCCCGGAGGGAGACGAGTGCGCCATTCCCTCCCTTTCCATAGGTCTGGCCCTCCAATCCTTTTTCCGTGGGTAGGGAAGTGAAGGCAGGGGTCGGTGCAGGGGTCCCTTTCGAGTTGTTTGAATTCATGTCGGAAACAGGACAGGTGCGTCATATATGGGCGAATTAAGAGATATGCCTTGCGGTAGGGTCGGGATGAATCCTTTCGGACCTCTTCCGCCACGCCAAACTGTGCGGAGGCTACCAACGTATACAATTTCTCGACTTCAAAAGGACCAGAACCTTGGCGCGATAAGGGGGGCGCAGGACGAAGAGACTGGGCGGGGCCCGCTCCCCGGCCTCCCTTCCTCACCCAGGAACAGCTTCATTTGTCCCCACTTACATAGCGGGCCATGCCCCCTCGACCCCTCATCCAGCCGGCGCCCTCGCCCCTCCCCCTCGTTGGCCGGAAAGAGGAGCGGCAGACGCTGGCCGCCGCCCTAGAGGACGCCCTGCGACACCGGGACAGTACCTGGCTCATCGAGGGGGAGGCGGGAGGGTCGTTCGGATCGAAAGGGTGGTTCTTCGTTGAATGGCTCTCGGTGCTGGGTCCCATGATGCTGTCGGTCATTGCATACGGGGATCTCTACGGCCCCAACCTGAACGGGGGCGCCGGACTCTTATCATCCAATGCCGCGTGCGGGGGAGGCTACGCGTACCAGTACAACGTGGCAAACTACACCGAGTATGCAGTGGCGGAACTCTCGGTGGTGGGAGCATTTGCTGGGGTGATTTTCTTGCCTTCAGGTGCACCGATTTCCGAGAAGCTGCGGACGAGCGCAGGGCTGTTGATCACAGGCGGCTCGATATATTTCTCCTATTCAGACCTCGTTGCCATCCATCAGCAATGTTGAGGTCTTGAAGCATGGTGCCCGAGAGAAAAGTAGTTACTTGGATTCCGCCGTCCGGGTTGAGCATATCACAATTCTGTGTCATTGGAGGGATTCTCGCCACTGCCTTTACGGACTTGTATGTCATCGCGAACTTGCCATTGACACCGATAAGAAGTATGATACCAGGTTTGCTGGTCTTAGACGTTTTCGGCCTTGCAGTGTTCCTCTATCTTGTTTCCACAGACCCATATATTGTCGGGTTGGCAGATGACGCAGTAGTCTTTCGGTATCATTTTCGGTCTGACCGCGTGGTATCCTGGCAATCAATTATGCCTCCTGCCATGATGGTATTGTGGGGATTCAGCTCGGTTTTCATACCCTCGCCAAATAGCAGCGGGACAGTGATTGACGGGCAATGGTTCCGACTCACCAACCTGAAGCCAAATCAGGTGGTGGCCATAGTGACCCACCCCAACTTCCGGTATCCGCTGAAACCGAATGTGGCAAAGAGTCTGGGGCTGCCTCCAAGCCCGACTTGGACGGACCCTAACACCTGATGTGGAAATGGCCGAAATATCAGTGTTAAGGATACACTACCATGGCGAACGAAGAAACAATCCGTTGGATTAGAGCAAATGGCTTGAACAGCTCTCAAATATATATTTCTTGTGGCGTAGTAATAATTGCACTTGTTGACCTATATGGGATTGCCAATTTGCCATTGACACCGATAAGAAGTATGATGCCCGCTATAGCTGTTATCGACCTCTTCCTGCTTGGCTTGATACTTTACGTGATCTCTACGGACCCATACGTAATTGGTTTGGCAGATGACGCAGTAGTCTTTCGGTATCATTTTCGATCTGACCGCGTGGTGCCGTGGCAGTCCATCAGACCTCCTATGATGAAGACACTTTGGGGGGGAAGTTCGGTCTTTATTCCATCGACGAATAACACGGGAACTCAGTTTGACGGGCAGTGGTTTCGGTTCACCAACCTGAAACCAAATCAGGTGGTGGCCATAGTGACCCACCCCAACTTCCGGTATCCCCTGAAACCGAATGTGGCAAAGAGCCTGGGGCTGCCTCCAAGCCCGGCTTGGACGGACCTCGGCACTTGATTGATGCGGGTGCCGGCAGACTCCGATATCAAGCCTTGGGTTGATGGAACATGACCTGTCTCATCCAATCCCAGATGTCCGAGAAGGGGCAGCACACGGTCATGACAGGTCTTGCGATGTTGTTGCCCCCTGGTCGCCGACCGCCCAAGCCTGACGGTCATCAATGGGAGGTCTCTGCCGAAGATCTGGTCAGAGAGACCCTGGGTCCGTGAGAAGGGGCCCTTCGCTGAGATTATCTGCAGGTGGGTCTATCCTTTTCGGAACGAAGTTTGGGGAAGATCTACAGCATGACAGAAGGCTTGGGAACTGGTAATAAGAGCAAGGAACAGTTCACTCCCGAGCAGCACAAACTGTTTTCCACCCTCGTCGCAAAGAATCTCTTCACTGACTACAAGCTAAGCCCCGAAGAGTCTCAGATGGCCTCTGAGGTGCTGTGGCCAGCCAGCGGCGGTGCTGAGTACGCGAAGATACTCCACTATGCAAGGAAGGGTCTGACGAAATTCCACTGGGATCCCGGGGTCCCTTTGGAGCTGTCCCTCGTGATACATGACGCGATGTACTATCATCTTTCCAATGCAGAGTGGGAACGTCTGGCACTCCGCGTGGGCGCCTCGCTGATGGTCAACGGTCAGGCCGCCCTCGGGAAGAGGATCGTGGAGATGACGGCGGAGGCCAATTGGAAGCCGCCGCCCGTGGAGAAGGGTTTCTGGATGTTCTACTTCCAGCTCGCCATGTACGCCCTCATGTTCAGCGTGATGATATTCGCTGCCTTCGTTTCGGGAGTATGGCTGCTGGTGGCCATAGGGGCATCCATCGTCTTCGTCGCAGCTGTGGCGGCTTACCAGGTCGAGCACCCGAAGTGGAAAGTTCGGCGTGAGCAGCGGGAAGCATGGCACTACGAGGCGGCGCTCGATCAGATCGCCCGCGGCGCACAACCGAAGGATGTCTTCCGCTTTGACGGCTCCCTGGTGAGCCAAACGACGGAGAAGGTTATGGCCTTCTCGTTCGAGCCTTTGCCGGACTCGGAGTCTCCGAGCTCGGGAAGCCCGTAAGGTCTGCCGGCGTCTGTCAACCCTTTATCCTCGAGCCCCCTGGGAAAGGGAAGGGTTCCAATGCGCCTCTCCGGTGTTCCAGTCACGCTCGAAGCCTATCCGGCCCAGACCCTCACGAACCAGCACTTCCGGGAGATAGGCCATTTTCCGTTCGCTCGGTTCTACCTTCCCCCGACGCTCTCAGGTCTATGGGACGAAACCCCAGAGCGAGCGTACACCTTCCTGGAGGACGACAACCGGGGGGCCGTCTCGCCCGACCCGGTGGTGACCTTGGATGGGATGGGCTTCCATCTCTCGGTCAAGGGGGTGGGCTCGACCGTCGACCCCTTCTCTTCCCGACCCCTGGACCGATCCTACGCCTCGGAACTTACGGAGGACAAGGACGTACGGGACCGGTTGGGCAGGCCCTCCCCGCTTCCTCCCGCCGAAGAGACCGAACGGATCATCACGGGAGAACGCTGGCTTCGGGGGTCACCGTACGGGGGGCAGGGACTGGAGCATGCCCAGATCGCGCTCAACGTCTCGGAGCGGGCCGACCTCACGTCGCTCAACGGATTCCTCATCGCTCCGGTCGTCCAGGTGGCCTTCCTGCCGGAGGCGCTCTCGGATCGTCTGCGCACGCTCCACTGGTACCGGAAGTTCCGCGGCCCCATCGTCCAAGAGCTTCGCCTCGTGCCGTCGAACGTCCGCATCTACTTCCACGCCAAGAACACGGTGGGCAACAATGTCCGCCACGTCTTCGATACCTTCGGGCTGGACACCAACGCCAAGGCCTTGGCGTTCGAGCTCCGGTTCCTCCAGAGCTCCCTCGCCATGCTCACCCTCTTCGCCCGGACGTTGCGTTTCGACACGTCGAAGCAACGCTACTACGGGTTGGACTTCCACGACGTCTGGCTCGACAAGGACGCCGTGCTCGCGCCGGACGGGGCCGTCTATTTCGTCGACCTCGAGGGGATCGAGGAGGAAGGGGTGGACCGCGAAAAGGTGGGAGAGAAGCTGGAGGACCAGGTCTTCCGGTCGCTCTACGAGTTCGTCTTCGCCTACGAACAGATCGAGCAGGAGCGCACCCGGAGGTTCGGGGGGACGCACACGCGGAAGGGGCACTTCGAGACGATGCTCACAGAGGCGCTCCGGGAGGACCCCTTCCTGCGTGTGAGGGAAGGCCCCGAAGGGGTTGGATTGCTGATCCGGAATGCGCTGGCTGAGGAATCCCTAAATATTCTGTTCCCACTCACGGACCGATAGCATGACGAACTGTGGTGTGATTGCAAAGTATCTGGGAGAGATCCGGGACCAGAACGTAACGACCCAGGTTCCCGAAGGGGATTTGACGCTGCTCCAACAACAGAACCTCATCCTGATCTTCTCCAGCGACCAGGTTCAACAGCTCTCCCAGGAAGTCCAACGCCTCGAACAGGCACGGGCCACGATCGCCCAGGAGTCCGGCCAGAGGAGCCAAGCGGCCAATCAGGTGGGCGTGGACACCCGCAGGACCCACTCGATCCTCTTCCACCTGGAAGGGGCGGATCACCAGCA
>JAKAYL010000016.1 GCA_021809545.1 Thermoplasmata archaeon | reverse complement strand
TGCTGGTCCTCTCCTTCGTCGCCGCCGAGTACTTCTCCTTCGCCTGGTCCACGCGCGGTTTCGGTCCCTCCTGGTTCCGTGTCGAGCGATTCGAGGCGCCGAACCGGGTGAACCGCCGGGCGTTCGGCCTGATGGGCCTCCGGCTCCACCACGAGGGCAGGTCTTCCTTCTACGCGGAGGTCTGGGATTTCTTCCCTCAGACCTTCCAGATGGTCGCAGGGTCTCCCCGTCTCCTCACCTGGTGGGCCCCCGGAGAGGACCTCAACCTCGTCTACGGGTTCCGTCCCTTCCGCCGGGGAGTCTATTTCCTGGGCCCGACCGTCGTGGTGGCCCATGACGCCTTCGGACTTGCCTACCGGGCGATCCATCTCAACACCCACCATGAGCTCACGGTGGTGCCCTCCAGCTCCTCGATGCCGACGGGGCACCTCGCCATGCGCCTCCGCACGAAATACATCGGCACGACCGTGCTGCGTCAGCGGGGCTACGGGACCGAGTTCCGTTCCCTCCGGGAGTACCACTCCACCGACGACTTCCGGAGCATCGCCTGGAAGCATTCGACCAAAGGCAAGCTCTACGTGAAGGAGTTCGAGCAGGAGATGCGTCAGGACTTCCTCATCCTGCTGGACTCGGGTCCTCTCATGGGGGCCGGGCGCCTCGGGGAGGACGCGATGGACATCGCCGTGGACGCGGCGACCCTGATGACCAACTACATCATGAACAGCGAGGACCGGATCGGCCTGCTCGCCTATCCCAGCCACCCCCTGCTCTACCTTCCCCCGAAGCGTGGGGCGAGGAACATCTCGCAGCTCCTCCAGACCCTTGCCGTGGTGAACAGCGGGAGAGGGCGCTTCGACCTCGAGTTAGCCTTGGATTTCCTGAGCCGCACGCTAGAGGACCGTACGCACGTCTTTGCCTTCGCTTCGGCCCAGCCCCCCACCCGGGGGCTCCTGGACAGTTACGCCAAGTTCACCGCCCGTGGGCACAAGCTCTACCTCTTCTCCCCCGAGCTCTTCGCGATGTACCCTCCACCTGCGACCGAGACGAAGCAGCGCACGCTCGCGCTGGCACAGACGATGGACGGCACCCATTCCCGGGAGGTGCTGCGTGCGCTCCGCAGTCTCGGCATTCCGGTGGTGCCCTACGATCGCCGGGGTGCGACGGTGAAGGTCTTGAGCCTGTATTCGACGCTACGCGCCTGGGGGGCCGCCCGATGAACTCCTACCGGACCCTCTCCCTGGTCCTCATCCTGCCGCTCTTCCTCTACCTCGGGTATCTTCTCTTGGTCTCCTTTTCGGGGTGGGATACGCTGAGCGCGGGGGTCTTCCTCGTCGTCCTCTTCTTCAACGGGCTTCAGCTCTCGCCGTGGAAGGGCCGTTGGCTCTCGCTGTCGGGCATCTGGGTTCTCGTGGCGCTCGGGGTCCTCTCGATCTTCGCCTTCAGCCTGTTGGGCGGCGTCGGGCTGGACATCACGGCCGGGCTCATCCTGGCCTCCCCCTTCCTGCTCGAGTCGTGGATCTGGCAGACCGAGGAGTCCCCGGGGAAGAGGATCGTGGCGCTCCAGCTCGCCTTCTTGGACGGGGTCGTCCTCGTAGCTGCCCTCAACACGCTCTCGGGCTCCGCCACCATCGTGAATTCCTCCTCGCTCATCGCCGCCTTCGCCCAGGTCAACATCACCCAGGTGGAGGGGCTCCTCAACATCCTGGGGCTTACGGCGCTCTACCCCGGCTCCGCCGGGGTGACCACCTTCCCCCTCCAGGGGGCGATGACCGCTCCGCTCGTGGTCCTCGGCGGGCTCGCGTTCGTGGGAGTGCTGGCCCCCGTCCTCCGACCCCAGACGGGGACCGGGACCGCCCTGCCCTTCAACGAGACCCAGGGCATGGGCCGCGCGATGGCGTACGACCCCAGCCTTGAGCAAGTGGGGGAACGCACCCTGGGCATCCTGCAGGTGCAGTCCACCTCCAAGCCACCCACGTACCGGCATCTGCCGGGACTTTCCGCCATCCTCATCACCGCGGCCACGACGCTCACGTTCATCGTGGTGTCGTTAGAATGGCCCGAGCAAGCCCTGCTCCCCGCGATGGGAATTGCCGCCGCGGTGGTCCTTCTGGTCATCGCGATGACCCGGCGAGCTCTGCGTTCCGCTCCGCCTGGCCCTACGATCCCTCACCCGCGATGGGAGGGCCGGGGCGCACCAGCTGCCCCGCCGCTGCCTTCAGGATTCCCCGGTGCGCCCGCGCCGGGATGAACGCTGGCTCAAGATGACCAGGACCGCTCCCAGGGCGAAGACCACGGGTAGGATGAGGAAGGGCCACCAAGTGTACTGTTCCGCAGGCGGGACCAGGGAGAAGGAGGTGTTCCCTGGCACACGCTTGGAGGGAGGAGGCGGTATCGGTGTGAGCTTGATGAGCAATCGAGGGATCACCTCATGGAACGTGAGGCTCACGTTGGTCTGGTTCGGCTCGTATCCGGGTGCGTAGGCGAGCACCTCGTAACGTCCGGGAGGGAGTATGTCGGTCAAGTTCGCCCAGCCCCTGAGGTTCGTCTGTCCCGAGAAGTAGGGGCCCACCTCCACCGTGGCGTTGGCGATCGGCGCACTCGTGTTGCGGTCTTGGACGAGGGCGCTCACGTTCGCCCCCCGGATCGGATAGAGCGTGAAGTTCATCCAGACCTGTCCCACGAAGAAAGGACCCAGGTTGGGCGCGGGTTTCATGCCGTACTTCCACGCCGTGAACGTGTAGTTGCCTTGGAGGAGGGTGCTATTCGCCCAACCGAGGCCATTGGTGAAGACCTGACCGCTCGTTCCGGTCGCGGAGGAATAGTTCACCGTGGCAAAGGAGAGGGGGTAGACGATCGTCCCGTTGTGGTAGTCCGGGGCAAGGGTGGTGACAACGTGAACGTGGATGGTCCCGACGAGCGGGTTCAGGAAGAAGGTGACATTCAGGATCCCTGTGTAGTTCAAGGTAACGTTCCGGTAGCCCGTGCGGTAAGCCGTGGCCGTCACCGTGAGCGCTGTGGCCCCCGACGGCACCGTGGTGTTCGACCAGCCTTGGAGGTTGGTCAGCCCCACCAGCCCGCTCCGGTTGGATTCCACCCGCGCTCCCGGTAAGGGAAGCGGCGGCGCTTGGGTCTGGTTCCCCCACACGTGCACGTGCAACGCCGGCCATGGGACGAGAAGGAGGGTGACGTTTGTCGGGCCCGTATGGTTCAGGGTCACGGACAAGGTCCCCGGATAGAAGAACTGGGCCAAGGCAAGGAGGTTGGCCTGCCCCGTCGTGGTGGTGACGTTGAGCCAACCTCCGGACCCGGTACTCCCAAGGAGGGTCCCGTTCCGATCCACGTTCGCCCCGATCAGCGCCACTGGAGTGACCCCTCCGTCGACCCCACCCAGGACCCGCACATGGAGGGTCGGCCAGGGGGTGAGGGTCAAGTTGACATGGGTCGTGTTCCCCGAGCTCAGGGCCACGCGGGTGCTATTGTTGTAAAAGCCGAAGTTCGTGCTGGCCGCCACCGTCACATTGATGATTCCAGGCAACCCGGTGAAATTGGCATACCCCTTGTTGTCGGAGATGTTCTGGAGCGCGATCGATTGCGAAAGGTTGGACACTTGGGTGACCGCTCCCGCGATCGGGACGGCGACGGTGCTGATCACGCGGACGCTCAGGTTCGCCGGCGACAGTTGCCGGAGGGTGAGGTTGAGGTAGCTCACCCCGGTGGTGGGCAACGTGGTGGAATTGGTTGTCGAGGAGTACCCCCGTTTCTGTCCCGTCACGTTGACCGGACCCCCGTGCCACGCCGTGTGATTCCAGTACCCACGGGAGTCCGAGGTGCCGATGGCTGGAGTGCTGCCGTTCCACAGGAGATCCACCGCTCCGAGGTAGTTCGTCCCGAGGGTTGTCCTTTCGAAGGTCCGGACCCGGAGGATCGGAAGTGGGACCAGTCGGGCGGTCGTGACGAGGGAGCCGGCAGGCGGAACAGTCTGGAAGGTAGTGTTCTGGTAGTATCCCGTGGCATTCGTGACGATCTCGAGCGGTCCGGAGGCTACCTGGGGAAGATAGGCGACCCCCGATGCGTTGCTCACCCCGGTCCACCGGTACCCGTCGGAAAACACGGTGACATTGGCACCGGGCACGCGTCCTCCGGAACTGTTGGTCACGTTCACGGTGACGTCGATGGTCGGCGAAATCCGCCACGATAGGTTCTTCAGAGCGACCGACGAAAGTCCGCCGACCAACAGTCCGGTCTCGTTCGCGGGGTTGTCCAGCCAAGAGGCAGCGGCCAGGTATCGCGCCGTGGACGGGGTCGGGGGGGTGGATTGGCGGACCCACTGGTCCCGCCCGGGGAGGAACACCCAGGTGTCACCGAGAACGGTGGTGGGGGTCGTCTCCAGTCTCTCCCCACCGAAGAGCAGGGCGAACCTCTGTGCGGGGTCCCACAGCCAGCTCGCGAAGGCGCGCGGCGCGGGCCCCTCGGTCGTGTTCAACGCGTACCCCCAACCTCCTCCAGAGGTGGCGTACAGGTCGGCCGTAAGGTTGGAGCAACTGGTGGTGATGAGGGAGGAGCATCCCCCAAAGAGAAGGAATCTCCCGGTTCCGTTCGAGAGGAGGGACGCTCCGTAGAGGCGGGAAGTCCCGGGAATCATCTGAGGTGCGCTCCCGACGTAACTCCAGGTGTCGGCCGATAGGTTGAGGTCCCACCAGTCGGCGTCGTCAGAGCCGGAGGTGAAATTGACCCCTCCGATCACAAGGAGATGGTTCGTGGTAGGATCGGCGGCCACGGCCGCAAGCGAGCGGGCGCTCGGTCCGCCGGCGGGATGGATCTGCCTCCAGGTGGAGTTCCCGAAGTAGAAGAGCCAGGTGCCGTTGTAGGGTTGGCTCGTGGTGAGGTTCTCTCCGTCGAAGAGCACCGCGACCCCTCCCGAATAGCCGGTGTCGGAGGCAAGGGAGAAGTTCGCGAGTGGAGGAGGATGCACCGCACTCGTCACGGTCCACCATGTGTTGTTGGTCTCGTTGTACCTCAGAGTGCGGGCTGCGTAGTCGAAGGCGGTGCACGAGAAGCTGGCTCCGGTGAAGGCGCTGACAAAGACCACGGCGAACGGTCCGTCGGCGGCCATGGCGGCCTGCTGCCTACCGCAACTCCCCAGAAGGCTGACCCGCGGGGTGTGAGCGATGGAGTAATTCCACGTGAGATTGCTCGCCGTAAGAAAGCTGGCTGCGGGAGAAGAAGATGGGGCGGGGACCAAGAAGGACTCTGGGAATGCGCCGGACCTCTGGTGGATAGCGGAGGAACTCACCGGAGCCGCCGGAAGGACGAGGAGCAGGACTGCCGTCCAGAAGATCACTTGGCCCTCCATGGCACGCCTGGTGGGATTGAGGGGTCTCCGACTAATCAACTTTTTCCCACGTCAACGCACCGCCCCCCGAACCTTAGTTCCTGGGTTTCCATTTCAGCGGATGTCGGGTTCGAAAGCTCTTACGTCTTAGGGCCAAGTCGGATAGAATCGGGTTCGTCGTAGAGGGAAATCAGCCGATCGTACTTGTGGGAGCGGTACGTGAGGCGGCCCCATCCAACTTCGGTTCGGAAGACTCCATCTTCCTCTCCCCGGCCACGATATCGGTGGTTGCGGTAGAGCCCCACGAGCATCAGGTAGCTGGAGAGGAGGGGAAAAACAACGGCGCTGATCAGAGCCGCCCCAGGATGAGATTCCAAGGGTGCGTCCTTCGAGGGTGAGCCAAGATCCTTGGCCTTCCGGGGGAAGAACTCCCGGATCCAAGCGGCCCGCGCGAGCATCTTCCGCCCGTACTCGGGGTTCAGGATCGGTTTCATGGCCAGTGCCTCCCGCGCGAAGATGGACCGCCGGGAGACCAGGAACTCGTTCCGAGCCGTCGACTCGTCGAGCACATAGTTCAGGCAGAGGGTAGTCTTTTGATCCCATCGGAACCGGGCCAACAGGTACGCCAACAGGAGGAAAGTCCAAAGGCTACCGTTCTTGGTGACGACGAAGAGGTCGAGGTCGTCCTGCCGCTCCGCCGAGTCGAAGGCTGTCGATCCCGTGACGGCCACGAACTTGAGGAAGGGGGCAAGGGAGCCCAAGGGCCCGTCAAAAGCCGCGCGGGCCATTTCCATCCGCCGGGCACTCTCCTGTATTCGTTCCCTGATCCTCTGAGAGTTGGTCTCCGTTCCCGAAGGAAACACGACACCCTCGCGGACGAGGCCCATCTGGGGATGATCCCGAAACCACGCTGTGAGCTCGGAAGGAGCGGTGGGTCCCCGGGCCGGGAGGAGTGAGACCATTTCGTCGAGGGGGATCCCCGTCCCCAGGGCCCGGGCGACCGCAAGCAGGAGATCGATCCGGTCGCCCACCGGATCCGTCGGAACGGTCGAGGACTTCGGTTCGACCTGGGAAGAAGTCATGGGATGGGCTTCTGAGGGGCCCACCGGGGACTCAACCTCCACCGGACCTCCACTTGGTCGGTGCGTTCCTTGGGCAAGACCGGGCTCTGCTCCACCTCCGCGGTGATCCCGTTCCGGAGCGCGAGGAGTCCGGTCCAAGCGATCATGGCCCCGTTGTCGGTGCAGAGACTCGGAGGGGGGGCAAAGGCCCGAACGCCCCGAGGCGCCACCATCTTTTCCACCATGGCGCGGAGTACCTTGTTGGCGGCCACGCCACCCCCGAGAACGACTTCGGACTTCCCGAGATGGGCGAGGCCCCGTTCCAATACCTCGCAGAGCATCGAGAAGGCGGTCATCTGAACGCTGTGGGCCAGGTCTCCCCGGGGTACTCCGGAGTTGTGGGCGGCCACCGCCGCCGTGAGCAGTCCCGAGAAGCTCACGTCCATCCCATGGACCGAGTAGGGGAGATCGAGGAGACGGGACCCCTCCAGGGCCCACTTCTCAATGAGGGGACCCCCGGGGAACGTGCCCCCCATCTCGATGGCGAGCTTGTCCAGGAAGTTCCCCACGCCGATGTCCAGCGTTTCTCCCAGGACGCGGTAGCGCCCATGGGCGAAGGCAACGACCTGGGTGTTGCCGCCCGAGGCATAGAGGAGGATGGGGTCCTCCATCCCGCTCAGGATCCGGGCGATCTCGATGTGGGCCACGCAGTGGTTGACGGGGATGAGGGGCTTCTTCCACGCGAGCGAGAGTACGCGCGCCACGGTAGCGCCGGTGCGCAGGCACGGACCCAGGCCCGGCCCTTGAGAAAAGGCGATCCCTTCGATCTCCGATGGGTGCAGCTTTCCCTCTTGAGCCAGTCTCTCGAGGAGGGCCGGGAAGGCCTCCGCATGGTGATTCGCCGCTTCCCGGGGATGGATCCCTCCCGCCGCGGGCTTGTACACGTCCGAGACCAAGGCAAGGACCCTCGCCTGCTCGTCCACAATCCCGATGGATGCGGTGTGGGCAGTGGTCTCGATCCCGAGAATCGCCATGGAGAGCCAATGCTCCCGGAAGAAATAACCTTCTCAGGGGATCAGGGAGCGCTCGAGGTCTTCCAGCACAAACGGGAGAGGGCCTTTCCGAACGAGGGAGGTAGGCCCGCGGAAGCGGTCAACTCGATCACATCCTCCTTGGACAACTCTCCGATGAGCATCAAGACGCCAGCATAGACCACCAGGCCCAGCACCATCACCGGAGCAAGAATGTAGGGGCTTCCCAGGTTGAGGTGGAGCCCGATCCGGGTCATGACCGTGTTCGAGAAGACCGCGAAGGTGGCGACCGAGGCGAGGAGGACCGTCAAGATCGAACGCACCGGTATGTGGATGGGAAGATGGCGGTGCAGGTAGAAGGCATTCATGGCAAGCCCCGCGATCGAGCCCAGCACCATGCTGACGGTGGCGCCCACGACATAGGCCTGGCCGAACCGGCCGAAGAAGGGGACGAAGATGAAGAGGGAGACGACGAGCGTGGCCAGCTGCACCGAGGAGGCATAGAACTCTCTTCGTTGGAGCCCCACCGAGTCCAACGTGGTCCCGGTGATCAGGAAGAGGGACATGGGGAGTGCCGCGAGCGAGATCACGATCATGCCCTGGGCACCGTAGGGAACGACCGAGCCGCTGTAGGCGATGTCGAGGATCGGCACGCGGAAGACGGAGAAGGCGATCATGCCTGGCGCAAGGAGAAGGAAGGTGTAGCGGATGGCCTTCGAGACCCTGAGCTTGAGCTCGTCCATGCGGCCCTCTGCATGGAGGCGGGCCAAGTTCGGAAAGAGCGGCAGGATCACCGCGTTGGGAAGGAACATGAGCAGGATGAGGAAGGCATTCACCGTCGTGAAGACCTGCATGATCGCGGAGCCGGCGAGGTACCGCAGGATGAAGGGGGTGATGATCGTCACACTGAAGGTGAGCAGCATGGCGGCCATGAGCGGGGTGGCGTAGGTGAACAGGTCTCGGAGGGTGGGCAGGAACCGTTGGGGGGAAAAGTCCCGGAGGACGGGAAGAGAGACGACGAAGCCGGCCACGCTCCCCAGGACGTAGGCCCACGCTATCTGGGTCACCAGGTGGACCCCGAAGGAGGGGGCAAGGCAGGAGGAGAACAAGGGCGGCTGGCAGGGGGTGTACTGCAGCGCAACGTAGACGATCGCCACCATCCGGACAATCGACTCCACGACCGCAGGCAACTGCCCTGCGGCGGCCCTTCCGAGGGCGGTCCTTTCGGTGAGGTACGCACCGGTCGTGACGTGGAGGAGCGGAACGACGACGATCAGCAGGACTTCCGCCTCGAGGAACCCCGGCGGGAACCAGTTCAGGAATTGCGTGAGGAGGAGGATGCTGCTGGAGAGCACGCTATAGCTGATGAGATGAAAAATGATGTACGTGCCCGTCAGAGGTTTCCTATCGGCGCCGCGGGCTACGAAGAAAGTGTACGCCGAGGAGATGCGGCACCCCCCGATCCCCGTGACGACCGAGTAGGTGAGGATGAGGGTGGTCGCGATCCCGACCAGTTCAAGGGCCGGGGAGACCTTCGAGGTACCGACGACGTAGACGAAGAGCGATTTGGTCCCGATCCAGCCCAGGATCTGGATGCTGACCGCTGCGAGCAGCCCGAAGAGGGTATTGATGCCGAACCGGGTTGACTTAGGAGCCTCGGACAGGGCACGACCTCCACCCGAACCTCCGGGCGTGAGCTCCGGTCCGCATGAAGGTTCTACGTGTCTACGGTCTCGACCCGGAACCAGACCCCGAGGCCGCGAAGGGCGAGCTGGACCTTGTCCGCGAACCAGATGGATTCCTTCACCGTGGCGTGCTTGTCCCAATTGTAGACGAAGTCATATTCCCCTTTCACTGGCCGGAAACCCAAGTCTTCCAGAACTTCCGCGATGTCCGAGAAACTGCCTCCTTCAGAGTCCAGTTGGACCTTGATGTAGGTTTTCATACTTCGCCCTCAGCCAGACTACCTGCCTATTTCAGCTATTCCGTCTCCCTCGGTGGATTCGGGGGTCCCGGAAGGAGCCTTCCCCGGCTTTCAGTCCGGGGCGTAGGAGTCCAACTTGGTCTGGCCCGCTGCCTTCCGGGGAACCGAACCGCGCGCGTCTTCCTTGAGCTGCTCGATGAGGCGCTTCATCCGCGACTCCTTCCCCCGGGCGGAGAAGTGTGTGGAGACGTCCTGCGTGCCCCGGGTCAGCAGCAGAACCACGCGGCCTGCCCGGGATCGCCCCGTCCGGCCCCGCCGCTGAATGGTCCGGATCTCGGAGGGGACCGGTTCGTAGAAGATCACGAGGTCGGTCGCCGGTATGTCGAGCCCCTCTTCCGCGACCGAGGTGGCGACGAGGCAGTTGATCCGTCCCTCCTTGAAGTCCTCGAGGATCCTGACCTGCTCCTTCTGGGAGAGCCCTGCGTCCTCCTTGCCATGGCTCGCCTGTCCAACAAACCGGGCCGGGACGATCTGCGGCTCGTGCAGCGCGAGGAGCTGGTGGACCATGATGTCCGCCGTGTCGCGATAGTGCGTGAACAGGATCACCTTCGCACCCTGCCGCCAGAGGATCTCATCCTTCACGAGCCGCACGGCCTCGGCGATCTTGGGGTGCTCCGACTTGGCCTGTCGAAGGGCCTCGAGAGCGCGCTGCACGTTGGCATCTCCGAGGAACATGCGCGTGGAAGGAGACCGGGACTTGGATTCCTTGGTCATCCTATCGATGTACCTCTCGAGGGAATCGATCCCCTGGGTCTCGATGAGCTCGATGGCATGCGTGAGCTTCATGGCCACCGATTGCCGCGAGACCGCCTGCCAGATTCCCGGGGGGATCTTCTCTCCCCGCATCCGATGGCCCTCCACTGCGGACCGGAGCCGAGCCCCGGCGTCCAGAAGGGTTCGGCGGGTCACGTTCTCCCGAGAGGAAAGATAGCCGGAGTCCTGGAGGGCGCGGGCGGTCCGGTCGAGAGAATCCCGGAGAAGCCGCGCCGCATCGAGAAGGTTCTGGGGAGCGTCAACATGCACCTGCTCTATCTGCACACCGTGGATGTACCGGCCGACGTCCTCCTCGGCCCCATCCCGTACTTCCAGGCCGGAGGGTCGGACCGAAAGGGCATCCATCACCTCTCGTATCTTCTCGAGGCTGTTCCCAGGCGAAGCGGTCATCCCGAGAATGCGCCCGGCCGAGGAGTTCCGATAGGCATCCGCAATGGCCACATAGGGATAGTTCCCCGTGGCACGGTGGACCTCGTCGAAAACGATCAGGGAGAATTGGGTGATGTCGAGCGAACCGCTCGCGAGATCGTTTGCGATCACCTGTGGGGTGGCGACCACGACCTTGCCCTCGAGGGAACCCACCTGGCGGCGGCCGGGAGTGAGGACCCCCGTCCAGACGACCGGAGGGGGGACCTTCAGAGTTTCCTGGACGAACCGGGCGTGCTGCTCCACCAGCGGTCGGGTGGGGGCCATGAAGAGCACCGCCCGCCTCGGGTCCTCCTGCAGGTACTGGGCCATGACTCGGATCGCAATGGCGGTTTTCCCAAGTCCTGTGGGGAGGACGATCAGAAGGTTCTCACGGAGAGCATGGTGGGCAATGGTCCGCTGGTATGCCCTCTCCTCCAGGGACCCGGGCACGATCACCGGATGTTCTACGAACGTGCCTGCCATGGGTCTCTGCGAACTCTCCTCGACGACCTACCCATTCTACATAGCATTTCCTCTTGCTCCGAGGTAAGTCCCCTCCGTGTCCGGACCCCCGGGAAGGGGGCTCCGGGGCGACCGCAAAGTCTATCCCCTCCCTAATTCTGGGAGGAACCTAGGTGCATCGAGATGGGGGACTGGGGGCTCAAGAACCGGTTGGCGAGGATGATCAAACCCAGCACGGGACGTTCCGTGATGCTCGCGGTGGACCACGGGTACTTCATGGGTCCTACGCACCGTCTCGAGAAGCCCCGGGAGACGATAGGGCCCCTTCTCCCCTATTGCGATGCCATTGCTCTGACCCGAGGGGTGTTGCGTACATCTCTCGACGCCACCTCCGAAACCCCGGTGATTCTGCGGGTATCGGGAGGCGCCAGCGTCCTGAACGAGGATCTCTCCAACGAAGACCTCACCACCTCCCTGGAGGAGGCCCTCCGGCTCAACGCGTCCGCTGTGGCCCTCTCGGTCTTCATCGGTTCGAAGCATGAGCACCAGTCCCTCGTCAACCTGGCCAAGCTGGTCGACGAAGGGGAGCGTTACGGGATGCCGGTCCTCGCCATCACCGCGGTCGGAAAGGAATTGGAGAAGCGGGATGCCCGATATCTCTCGCTGGCCTGCCGGATCTCGGCCGAGCTCGGGGCCCACGTGGTCAAGACGTACTATTGTGACGGCTTCGAGAAGGTGGTGGAAGGCTGCCCCGTCCCCATCGTAGTGGCCGGCGGCCCCAAGTTCAAGACGGACCGGGAGGCGCTGGAACTGGTCCGGAGCTCGATCGAATTGGGCGCCGTGGGTGTGGACATGGGCCGGAACATCTGGCAGTCCGAGCACCCGGTCTCCATGATCCGGGCGGTCCGTGCCGTGGTTCACGAGAACGCGACGGTGGACCAGGCGGTCTCCCTCCTCGAATCCTCGAAACTGCCCGCGCGAAAGACCCCCGGTTCCGCCGAGACGTAACTCTTCCCTCTTACCTCTTGCGTGGGGATCCCAGGTCCCCGTGGGTGTGCCGGTCGCTCTGCTAGTGACGGCGAGGTCTGGCGGATGCGACTCTAGCCCGGATTTTTCCGCGTACCTTTGTGTAAATCAGTGGGGCGCAGGGCTTTAACCCTTCACCGTTCTTTCCTTGATCATGGAGATTTCCCTTCGTTTCAACTCCGATGTGGTGCTGAGTGATGGCTCACTGGTCCGCGTCACGCCTGCGACCGCCAACGATAGGGCCTCACTGCTAGAGTTTCTGAAGGGTTTGAGCCCGGAAGCATTGGGCCGGAGGTTCAGCGGGGCGGTTTCAGACCACGAATCCCTGCTTCAGTGGTTGCTGCCATCAGAGAAAGTGTTCACCTTGCTGGGATGGCACGAGGGGAAGATCGTGGCCCAGGCCTCCTATCACACAGCCTCGAAGGAGGTTGCTGAGGCCGGCGTTCTGGTGTCGGAGGCCATGATGGGAAAGGGACTCGGGACGATCCTCCTGGGACAACTGTCCGAAGCGGCGAGCGAAGCCGGGATCAGCATCATGGAATACCTCATCTCCCCCGACAATCTTCGGGTGGTCTCGGTCGTCCGGGACCTGGGTTTTCCCCTCACCCATCGCTACGAGCCCGGACTGATGCGGATCACGCACCCCACCTCCTTCTCCCCGGATGTCCTCGCGCGGTTCGAGGCCCGGGAGGCTGTAGCGAACGCCGCTGCGGTCCGCGGGTTCCTTCGACCTCGATCCATCGCGGTCGTCGGAGCTTCGCGCCAGCGGGGAACCATCGGGGGCGAGCTCTTCCACAACTGTCTCAGCGGTGGGTTCCCCGGGCCCGTCTATCCCGTCAACGCAACGACCGGGGTCGTCCAGTCCGTTCTCGCCTACCGGACGGTACTCGACTGTCCGGGACCGGTGGATCTGGCCATCGTGGCGGTTCCCTCGCCGGCCGTGCTGGCGGTGGTGGAGCAGTGCGCCCAGAAAGGCGTCCGCTCCGTGCTCGTGATCTCGGCAGGATTTGCCGAATCGGGAGCGCAAGGAAAGGACCTCCAACGTCAGCTCGTGGACACCTGCAGGAAGCACGGGATGCGTCTCATCGGTCCGAACTGCATGGGCCTCGCCAATACCCACCCCGAGGTGAGCCTGAACGCGCAGTTCTCCGCGAATGTCCCCTCACGGGGGGCGATCGGGATCCTCTCACAGTCGGGGGCAGTGGGCCTCGCCTTGATCGACTACTCGAACAGCCGGGGGCACGGAATGTCCAGCTTTGTCTCGGTGGGGAACAAGGCCGACATTTCTGGGAACGACCTTCTAACCTACTGGGAGACGGACCCCGACACGAAGATCATCCTGCTCTACCTGGAGTCCTTCGGGAATCCCCGCAAGTTTGCCCGGATCGCCCGGCGCGTGTCCCGGAAGAAGCCGATCGTGGTGGTCAAAGGAGGCCGTTCCTCGGCGGGCTTCCGGGCGACACAGTCCCATACCGGGGCCCTCCTCGCCACCTCCAACGTGACCGTCGAGGCCCTCTTCCGGGAGTGCGGGGTCATCCGCACCGACACCCTCGGCGACATGTTCAGTGTGACGGCCCTCCTAGATTGCCAACCCCTCCCCAAGGGACGGAACGTGGGGATCATCACGAATGCCGGAGGCGCGGGGATCCTTGCCACCGACGCCTGCGAGAGCACCGGCTTGCGAGTTCCTGAGACTTCGAAAGAGACCCAAGGAGCGCTCCGCCGCTTCCTGCACGTGGACAGTTCGGTGGGCAATCCGGTCGACATGGTGGCCTCCGCGACCGCTGAGAACTACTACCAGTCGATCAAGACGATGGCCGCAGAGCCCGGAGTGGACGCGCTGATCGTGATCTTCATTCCGCCCCTGAACCTGACGGTCGCCGAGGTGGGCGCGAGCATCGTGCGGGCGGCTCGGGACGTCGGGGGAAAGCTTCCGATCGTCGCTGTGCTGGTCTCCAGCAAGGACGTCCCTCCAGTCCTCTCGGACGGAGAGGTGAAGGTCCCCACGTTCCAATTCCCTGAGGCCGCTGTGGCGGCGCTCTCGAAGACCGTGGAGTACGCCGAGTGGTTGCGGAAGCCCGAAGGCACTGTCCCCACCTTCAACGACTCACAGAAGGCAAAGGCCGCGGCCCTGGTCGGCGCCAGCATCTCGGCCGGGACAGGATGGCTTCCCCCCGACAAGGTGAACGAGCTCTTGGGCTACTGCGGGATTCCGACCGTGAGCACGCGGCTTTGCCCTACCCCGGAGGCGGCCGGCCAGGCGGCGGAGGAGATAGGGGGTCCCGTTGTGCTCAAGGGGGTCGCACCCGGTCTGCTCCACAAGCGGGATGCCGGGGCCGTCACGCTCGATCTCCAAGGCAAGGAGGAGGTGGTCCGTGCGGCACGGGCCTTGTCCAACCGACTTGACACCGCGGGGATCAGACTCTCCGGCTACTTGGTCCAGCCGATGATCACTCAGGCGGTCGAGATGCTCGTCGGGGTGACGCACGACCCCACATTCGGCCCTGTGGTCGCCTGCGGGGCCGGAGGTACCCTCGTCGAACTGGTCAAGGATGTTTCCGTCCACCTCGCCCCCCTTAGTGACTTCGACGCCGGCGAGATGGTCTCCTCGCTCAAAACCTACCCTCTCCTCACGGGCTATCGGGGAGGTCCCAAGCACGATGTGGCTGCGCTCCAGCAGTTGCTTCTCCGGGTGGGCCGCATGGCGGCCGACCTGCAGGGGATCGTCGAGCTCGATCTGAATCCGGTCATGGTGCTCCCGGAGGGCAGGGGGTACGCCGTGGTCGATGCACGGATCCGGGTCGCCCCACCTGAATCCGAGATCCCCGTTGGGGCAAAGAAACGGTGAGCCCCGTGAGATCACCCGGGAGCGTCGGCGTGGCGCTCACTCACCGTCCCGACGACCCGTCCAAGGACCCGCAGCCTCCGGGTCCGCAGAAATCCGCCTCCGTGATGCGGGCGGTAATGTGTACCTAGAGCGCCGAGACTCCGGGCCTTTGGCCACGAAGCTACGGGTGGCGCCAATCAGATGCGGGACCGTTCTCAAGGGCCCGGCACTCCTTCTCGACGATGGTCTCAGGAGGGACGGCGTACCCTGGTCCGAGGATCGAATGCACGACCATGGCCCCCTTGCCGACCCGGACTCCGTCCATGAGGATGGAGTCCTCCACGATGCACCCCTCTTCGAGGATCACCCCATCCCCTAGGGTCACGTAGGGGCCCACTTTTCGGCCCACCACCTGGCAGTCCTTTCCGACTGCGACGGGGGGATGTACGTCCTTCCCCTCCGGGGTGGTCCAGGGGGTTCTGCGTCGGTCCGGGTGGTCGAACAGAAGCCTCTGCGCGTTGAGCACGCGCTCGGGGGTCCCCGCATCTTCCCACCAGTTCTTGAAACAGAATCCGTAGACTCCCTTCGGGAGGATGTCCGGGACGATCTCCCGCTCGAAGCTCACGACCTTGCCTGCGGGGATGGCGCTGAGGACATCCCGTCTCCACACTCCCGCACCGGCGTTGATCCAGGGGGAGGGGGACTGGTCCTTCGGGGGCTTTTCCACGAAGCGCTGGATGCGACCCTCGGGGTCGAGTTCCGCGACGCCGTAGGGCGAGGTGTCGTCGACCTTGTAGAGGCTCATGACCCCGAAGGCCTTCCGTTCCTCCAGAAGGGAGAGCATCGCCTCCACGTCGACCCCGCTCACCACGTCCCCGTTGAGCAGGACGAAGGGGTCTGTCGCGAACCTCTCGGCATTCTTCATGCCGCCTCCCGTGCCGAGCGGCGTCTCCTCGCGGACCACTTCGACAGGCGTGGGGTAGGGATGTCGCTTCAAGTACAGCTCGATCTCCTCGGCCTTGTAGCCGCAGGCGAGGCCGATCTTCCCGACCGAGGGTGGGAGCACGTCGAAGGCATGGTAGAGGGCGCATTGTCCCGCGATCGGGATGAGCTGCTTCGGGACCGTGTAGGTCACCGGACGCAGCCGCGTCCCGAGTCCTCCGACAAGAACAATAGCGGATATCTCGGCCATGGAAGATGCAAGAAGAGAGCGGGGCTTCTAAGCTTTGCGAAAGGAGGGTCGGGGGCTGACCAGAAATGCCCGGGGACTTACCCTCGCTTGACGATGAGGATCGGGCACTTCACGTGGTGGACCAGGGCATCGGAGACGCTCCCCAGGAGGAGCCGTCGGGCGGTCGAGAGCCCGCGGGAGCCGACGATGAAGAGGTCCGGGAGCTCCTTCTCGGTGAACGCGAGGAGCTCGTCGACGACGTGCCCTTCCAGGCAGAGGGTCTTCTTCGGGGGGACCCCGAGCTCGGTCGCCTTCCGGGTCGCCTTCTCGATGAGGTCGTGGTAGTACTTGGTCTCGGTTTCCGGCAGTTGAGGGGGCACCCACGGCTCGGTAGAAGCGACGACGACCATCGTGGGGATGACGGTCACGATGTCGAGTTCCGACTGGTATTTCTTCGCGAGATCGACCGCGACCTCGAGCGCCCGTTCCGCGTGCGGCGAACCGTCCACGGCGACTACGATCTTTCCAAGCATCTTCTGTCTCCTCCCTAGACTCCCTTGGCGTGGTGCGAAGTGATGGGGCGGAAACCGTGCTTGGCGTAGAACTTGACGGCGATGACATTCTGGGAGGGGAACTCGGCGGTCACGATCCCGGCCCCCATGGTCTTGAGCCGTTCCATCGTCTCCTTGAGGAGGAGAGCGCCTTCCCCCGAGCGGCGGTAGGCGGGCATGAGGTAGATGTCCATGATGACCCCTTCCTTGGTGGGGCTGTAGAAGGTTCTCTCGCGGACCGCTCCGCGAGCGACTCCGATGACCTTGCCCTTGTCGTCTCCGCTTCCCTCGACCGCCAAGAGGAGAGAATTCTTGTCTGCGAGATCGTTCTGGAGGATATGGAGCGCTTTCTCTTGGATATCGGCCCGGACCGTGAGCAGGGGATCGAATTCCGAGTTCAATCGTTTCAAGCGCACCAGGAGGGATGCCAGGGCTTCCATGTCTCTCGCTTCCGCCTTTCGGATCGTGAGAGGCGGACTCACGACGGTCTCCGTTGTCCGCTGCATACCTAACGTATCACCTTCTCTCCTTTAACCTTATGCTCGGGAAGGGAGATGAGGCCGCTCTCCGTGAGGAGTTTGCCGAGTAGTTTCGGCCGGGACATGAGGCGCTCCGCGTTCGCCTCGTACTCTGCGCGGGACCGGTGGACCCGGGCCAATCCCAACTCCTCCGCCTTGATCGCGACGGCCGCAGCGACCTTGGGGAAGACCTCGGCCTCCTCCATCGTGGGGAGGATGTGGTCCTCCGTGAGGCCTCGCAGGCTCGCCCCCTTGGCGAGCTCCTGGGCGGCCACAAGGACGACGTCGTCCGGGATCCCCCGGGCCCGGGCGTCGAGGATGCCCCGGAAGACCGGTGGGAAGATGAGGGAGTTGTTGACCTGGTTCGCGAAATCACTGCGCCCGGTGGCCACGATGGCTGCGCCGGCGGCCTTCGCGACATCCGGCCAGATCTCGGGTTTCGGGTTGGCCAGCGCGAAGACGATCGGCCGAGGGGCCATGCCCCGGATCCACTCGGGTTTGATCGTGTTCGGGTCGGGGGTGCTGGCGGCGAGGAGCACATCCGCGCCCTTGAGCGCCTCCTTGAGGCCACCCTTGGTGCTCGCCTCGTTGGTGGTCAGCGCCAAGTCGTACTTCCACCGGTTGTGGAGCATCATCTCATCCAGGTCCTCCCGCTCCGCGTGGAGGATGCCCTTGTGGTCGACGACGGTCAGGGCTCCCATGTCCGCGTTCATGGCCTTCAGGAGACGGGCGGTGGCGATGTTCGCCGCCCCGGACCCTAGGAGCACGATGCCGGTCTTCCAGATCTCCCGGCCGGTCAGGGCCAGGGCATTGATGAGCCCGGCCACGGTGGCGGCCGCCGTGCCCAGTTGATCGTCATGCCAGACCGGGATGGGAAGCGACTTTTGCAATTGCTCGAGGACGTAGAAGCACTTGGGGCTGGCGATGTCCTCCAGGTTGATGCCCCCGACCGAGGGCACGATCCGGCGCACGATGTCGACGAGTTCCTCGGGCGTCTTCGTGTTCACCGGCAGAGGGAAGGCGTTGACCCCGCCGAGGTACTTGAAAAGGAGGGATTTCCCTTCCATCACCGGGAGCGCTGCCTCGGGGCCGATGTTCCCGAGCCCGAGCACCCGGCTCCCGTCCGTCACGATGGCGATCGTGTTCCAGCGGCCGGTCAGTTCGAAGGCCTTTTCGGGATCCTTGGCGATCTCCCGGCTCACTTCGGCGATCCCTGGGGTATACAGGTGAGAAAAATCCTGGAGTCCTTGGATGGGGACCTGGGGGATGACCTCGAGCTTGCCCCCGTACAACCGCGAAACCTCCACGGCCCTCCGGGAGAGCATCGCAGTCTCTTCCTCGGCAGCGTTGGCTTCCGCCTTCGCAGGGTTGGGGTCCTGCGCCTTCCGGGGGTCGACGATCTGCCGCTGAGCCGCGTTGGCCATCTTCGCCCCCTACGCTCGTACCTTTCGCGCGAAATCAGGAAGGTGACGTGAGAACGACGTTCTCGCCCAAGCTATCATGTTGCTCAACAAGTACCATGATTTCTCCGAGAAGATATAAGCTCATTGGACGAGCTTTACGCCGGTGATTCCGGGAGGATTCCGCACCCGACATCGCGTCTCTTCCGCCGCTCCGAGCGACAGGCGGGATCCCCCCAAATGGCTCCGTCCCGACGGTTTGCGCAGGGGATCCCTCCCGTGGTCCAGGTACTTTTATGCCACCTCCGGGCTTGGCTCCTCCGGTTCCGTGACCCGGATGCTATGGTCGAGCAAATCCTGGAGATAGGCGGGATGAAGGTCCGCTCGCGCTCCGAAGGTCGGGGTCCGCCCCTCTTCTTCTTCTACGACCAGTGGCACACCTCTGCGGGCTTGGACTCGTTGGTGACCAAGCTCCAGTACCGGTTCCGGGTCTACACCGTGGACCCCCCCGGGTTTGGGGGTTCCCCTCTCCCGAACGACTATCCGCTCACTCCCAAGGACTACGCCCGCTTCCTGGGAGAAGCCCTGGCCACCGTTGGCGGGGGTCGGATCATCCTCGTGCTCCAGGATCTGGGCCTACCGATCGGTCTGGAGGGATTCCGCGAGGGGTTGATATCCCCCGACAAGATCGAAGCGGTCATTCTCATGAACGGCCTCGTCTTCGAGGAGCAGAAGGGGGGGGTCTTCTCGAGCCGACCTTCCCACTTCCTCAAGGGCCGCGACCTTCCCACGGACCGGATGGCGCATCGCCGTCGTCTCATCAAGTGCTATGGGGACCCGGACTCCCTCGATGAGGGGCTGGCCCAAGCGGCGTGGGACTCTTACATCCAGGGGTACCTTCGGAGCCACGTGAAGCTGGGCAACGCGATCGAGGAATCCATCGTGCACACCAAGGACCGTCTCCAGGCCCTTGCGAGCACGGGCATCCCGGTGCTCATCCTCTGGGGTGAGGACGACATCCTGGGGGGCAAGGAGGTCGCAGCCCGCCTCGGGGAGCTCCTTCCGGAAGCAGAGGGATTCCTCCTTCCCGGCGTGGGACACTTCCCCCAGGTGGAAGCACCGGACGAAGTGGCCCAGGAGATCTCCGCCTTCGTCGAACGGAAGAAGCCCGGCGCGTCTCCCTCGGCATCGGGGCATCCTGCGGAGAGCTCGTAGGCGATCCGCCGCACAGCCTCCCCCGGCGTTCTCGGGGCAGTGTCTTATATCCGGCTAGGTTGGGAACGGGGACAATGGAGCGGATCTTCATCGGGGCCGCCTGGCCGTACGTGAATGGCCCCCAGCACATCGGGCACCTGGCCGGGTGTCTGCTCCCCGCCGACATCTTCGCCCGATACCACCGGCTCAAGGGAGACGAAGTGTTGATGGTCTCCGGCTCGGACATGCACGGCACCCCCACCACCCTGCGAGCCGAGATGGAAGGGGTCTCTCCCGAAGCGCTCTCGACCCAGTACCACCTCATGAACCGGGAAGCCTTCCAGAAGCTGGGCCTCTCGTTCGATCTCTACACCACCACGCACACGCCCGTCCACGAGAAGACGGTGCAGGAGATCTTCCTCTCCCTGCTCGAGAAGAGGTACCTGGAGAAGAAGACGGAAGACGCCGCGTACTGCACGAAGCAGGAACGCTTTCTCCCGGACCGGTATGTCACGGGCACGTGCCCCTTCTGCGGGAATCCCTCGGCCCGCGGGGACGAATGCGATGTCTGTTCGCGCGTGCTGGAACCCAAGGATCTCAAGGATGCCAAGTGTCGCCTGTGCGGGACCCCGGCCATCTTCCGCCCTTCCGAGCAGTTCTACTTCACCCTCCCGAAGCTTGCGGAGGCCCTGAAGAGCTACCACGACACTGTCCGAGATCACTGGCGGCCCTCCGTGGGGGCGTTCACCCAGAACTACCTCGCCGCCGGCCTCCGTCCGCGGGCGATCACCCGCGACATCCAGTGGGGAGTGCCCATCCCCCTCGAGGGATACGAGTCCAAGAGGATCTACGTCTGGTTCGAGGCCGTGATGGGGTACCTTTCCGCATCCCGGGAATGGGCGATCCTCAGCGGAGACCCGGATCGATGGAAGCGTTTCTGGGCGGAGAACGAACCGGGGCGGATGTACAACTTCCTCGGGAAGGACAACATCTCCTTCCACACGGTGCTCTGGCCCGCCATCCTTCTCGCTGTGGGCGGCCTCAAGCTCCCCTACGATGTGCCGGCGAACGAGTTCATGAACCTCGGGGGATCCAAGCTCTCCAAGAGCCGCACGGACCGGGAGGAGGAGACCCCCGTCTATCTTCCGGACCTGCTCGCGAGATTTGACCCTGACGTGGTGCGGTTCTACGCCGCCTATCACATGCCCCAGAACCACGACACCGAATTCAACCTGGAAGAGCTCTCGCACGAGCGCGACCAGATCCTGGCGGACCAGTGGGGGAACCTGGTCCAGCGAGTTCTCAGCTTCGTCCGTTCCAACTACAACGGGATCGTTCCGCATCCGGCCTCGGGCTGGACCCCTGCCGGTTCCCCGCTCGGGCAACGCATCCTTGCCACGGTCGCGGAATCGGGGTCCGAGTTCGAGAAGGTCCACCTCAAGGAAGCCCTCGATCTCGTGCTCGCCCTGGTCCGAGAGTCCAACCGGTACTTCCACGAGGCCAAACCCTGGTCCGCGGAGAAGGCGGCGAAGGACACCGCCGTCTACGAGACGCTGTGGGCGATCCGCGCCCTCTGCCTTCTGCTCTCTCCGTTCCTCCCCTTCTCCTCCGCCAAGGTGGCGGAGATGCTCGGAGAGAAGGACCTGCTCCAGAACGGATCATGGGGAAGGGCCGGGGAACCTCCCGCTTCCGGAAAGCCCATCGGGACCGTGGTCCCGCTCTTCCCGAAACCCTCGGTCCCGCGGGCGCCCGCCCCTACCCCTCCGTCCCCTCCACCCTCCGCCCCGGTCACAGCGCGGCTCGATATCCGGGTAGCGCGCGTGGTGTCGGTCACGCCCCATCCCAACGCCGAGCGGCTCTACGTCATCCAACTGGACGACGGACGACCCGAGGGGAGGACCGTCGTCGCAGGGCTCCGGCAGTTCTACTCTCCCGAAGAGCTCCAGGGCAAGCATGTGGCGATCCTGGCCAATCTCCAGCCCCGCACCCTCCGGGGGATCAAGTCCGAGGGGATGATCCTCGCGGCCACCGCCGGGTCCACGGTCTCTGTTCTCCGCGCGGGCGAGGACGTACCTCCTGGAACCCCTCTCGAAGGGGTGACCGCCCCTCTCGGGGAGATCACGTATGAGGAGTTCACCGGAGCCCACCTTACGGTGGAGACGTCCCCTTCCGGATCGGATGCCACCGTAGCGTTGTCCCGGAACGACGGGGGCACCCCTTCCCTTGTCCGCCTGTCCACGGGGGCGCTGCTCGTCCCCGACCGTCCTGTCCCGCCAGGCACTTCCGTTTCATGAGTGCGATCCTCCGCCTGGACATGCACGTGCACACGGACGCGTCCCCGGATTCCACGCTCACCGTGCCGAGGGCCCTGGAAGAGGCCAAGGCAAAGGGGCTCGATGGAATCGCGATCACGGACCACAACACCATGTCCGCCGTCGCCACTGCGGTCGCTCTCGGAGAGAAGTTGGGGCTCAAGGTCGTGCCCGGCGTCGAGGTCTCGACCCAAGAGGGCCACCTTCTGGCCTACTTCGTTCCCGAACCTCCCGCCCCGGGGCGCTCCATCACCCTCACCGCCCAGGAGATCCACGAGAAAGGGGGCTTTGCCGTCCTCGCCCATCCGTACCGTTTCTTCCACGGGGCGGCCCGCTCCGGTTCCCTGGACCTTGCAGCGTTCGATGGGATCGAGGTACGGAACGCACACACCTCCCGGGGCCGAAACATCCGGGCAGAGCATCTTTCCCGCCCGGGTAGGAGCTTTGGTGGAAGCGACGCCCATGGACCCGGGACGCTGGGTGCCTACTTCTCCGAGATCGAAGGTACTGGCTCCGACCTCAAGGATTTGCTCAATGGCTCCTCGGTGAAAGCCCAGGGGATTGGGCTGAGTCTTGGACAGCTCACCGCGATAGGGGCGGGCAATCTATTCCGGCGAGTACGCAGGGGATTCCGCCCGATCTAAGCGGGACCGGAACGTTCCTCGACCAAGAGGCGGTGGACCTCCCTCAGGGTGTGCTTTCCACGGGAGACCGGGACGGCCAGGGAAAGGGTACGGGTGGTTCCGCTCACCCCATAGACCTTCGAGGAGATCGATCGAGGAAGCCGGCTCAGGTCGGCGGCGATGCCCTCTCCGATGGCCGTCACGAGGGCCACCGGAAGTGGGCCGTTCAGTGAGGCTCCGAGGCCGTCCCCCTCGACGAAGGGGAGGAGCGCAGCCCTGGCCCGGGGGCCCTGGGCAGACTCCACAAGGATGCACAAGAGCGCGGAGGAGGTGTAGAGGGTGACCACGTTGATCCTCGCTTCCGAGAGGATCCGGGAGACGTCGGCGATGACACCCTTGCGCTGGCGCCCTCCGGGTACCCGCAACAAGAGGAGTGCCACAGGAGAAAGGAGGGTCATCGCACGTATCCCGACGTTGGCGATCGCGGGGCCGATGGTCGTGGAGAGCCCGGGGAAATCGAGCGATTCTACGGCTACTTCCATGCCGCACTGCCGGGCGGGCTCGACGGTGAGCGGGTGGAGCACCTTTGCGCCGAACTGGGCGAGTTCCTCGGCCTCTTCGTAGGAGAGCCGGCGCACCGGCTCCGCCCGGCGGATGAGCTTGGGATCCGCGGTGAACAGGGAGACATCGGTCTTGACGAGGACCGTCCGGCGGGCCCCGATGAGGCAGCCTACGGAGGTCGCGGTGTAATCCGAACCCCCCCTTCCCAGGGTGGCTACCTTTCCCCGGGTTCCTCGCCCGATGTACCCGGTGATGACCGGGACGCGCCCCTTCCGCAGAACGGACCGTATCGCGTTCCGGACGGGCCCCCGCGACGGGAGGGGGCGGATGATGGCTCCCCCGAAGTTCCCGTCGGTCTCCAACCCCATGAGATCGGCTTCGAGGGCTTCGGCGGGGAGCCCCACTTCCGTGAGCCGGGCGGCGTACCAATGCGCGGAAAGGCGCTCCCCTCGGGCGAGCACCGCGTCCCCCTGGCTGGGGCTCACCTTTCGGCTGGCCGCCGCTCGCCGGAGGTCCCCCGTGAGGGCCGATAGGTTCTTTTGGAGCACTTCGGGAATCCCGGGGTGGAGTTCGGCGAGGACCGCGTTGAGGGTGGGGTCTTGCTTCCCGCCCTCCGCGAGGAGGAGCGCCTTCTTCAGACGGTCCGTGACGCCTTCCCGGGCCGAGACCACGACGACGCGCGGGGCGGTCGTCTCCCGGACCATTCCCACGGTCTTCCGGACGCGATCCTCCCGTCCGAGGGTCGCTCCCCCAAACTTGAGGACCAGGGGGGTCGGCACTAGTCCCCGAGGAGACCCTTCCTCAGTGCCAGTTCCGCGTTCAGGACGGAGCCTCCCGCCCCACCGCGGACGGCGTTGTGCACGAGCAGATAGAACAGGATCTTGCGATTCTGGACCCGCAGCCGGCCGACGGTGACCGCCATGCCCTTGGCCCGGACCGGGGTACCGGCCCATCGATCCAGGAGCGGCTGGGGCCGGTTCAGTTCCGTGCGGTAGATAACGGGGGATTCCGGTGCGGTGGGCAGTGTGCCTTCCCGGACGTCCGCCATGGGCCGGAAACCTGCCCAGGCCGCGCAGACCGAGTCGACCGAGACCTCGCTCTTGGAATCCACGACCACAGCTTCGAGGTGACCCTCCCGGGTGCCGACACGCGCACAGTTCGCGTAGACGGGAAGCTCAAGGGGCGTGATGGCCCCGTTCTGGAGGCTCCCGAACATCTTGGACGCCTCCAATCCCAACTTCGTCTCCTCGTCCGGGATATAGGGGAGGATGTTGTCCAGGCTGGCCAGGGAGGGGACTCCCGGGTATCCGGCACCCGATAGCGCCTGATAGGTGGTCACGGTGACCTCCCGGGGCTTGAGGAGCGGAAGGAGCGGTTTCAGTGCGACCACGAGCCCGGCGGTCGAACAGTTCGAGTTGGTAACGATGAACCCCTGCTTCCCGCGGTTCTTGAGAAGGTTCAGATGGTCGCCGTTGACCTCTGGAATGACGAGCGGGACGTCCCGGTCCATTCGGTGGGCCGAGGCATTGGAGAAGACGGCCATCCCGCGGCGGGCCAGTTCGGTCTCCAAGGGCCCCGCCTCGTCGGAGGGCAGAGCGCTGAAGACGACCTCGACCCCTTCGGACTCGAGCGTTTCGGGGGTCGTGTGCACGAGCGTGCGGGCGGTGAGCGAGGGCGGCGGGCCTTCTTCGGGCAGGAGCCAGACGTCCTCCAGCAGCTTCCCGACGGACTTGGGCCCGGCGGAGAGAATGGGATCTTCGAAAAAGGGATGGTCGGCGAGCAATCGGGCGAAGTGCTGACCAATCCATCCACTGGCGCCCAACAGCGCGACCTTGCGTCTCCTCAAAGGAATCCTCCCCTCTTCATCAGGTCTGCAACGACAAAGGCTGTAAAGTTTTCTACCACGGGCACCGCTCGGGGAACGATGCAGGGATCGTGCCTTCCCTTGACGACCAGGCGCACCGGTTCCTTCCGGGACAGGGAGACCGAGTCCTGTTCCCGAGGGATCGAACTCGTGGGTTTGACCACCACGCGAGCCACGAGCGGCATCCCGTCGGAAAGGCCCCCGAGGATCCCTCCCGCATGGTTCGTTCGGGTGCGCACCCGACCCTCCTCCACAAGGAATGCATCGTTGTGCTCACTTCCCCGCATCCGGGCCGATCGGAATCCGGCCCCGAATTCGACACCCTTGACGGCGGGGATCGAAAAATAGGCGTGGGAGAGCACGCTCTCCAGGGAATCAAAGAAGGGTTCTCCGACCCCGACGGGCATTCCTGCGACCTGCACCTCTACGATCCCGCCAAGGCTGTCCCCTTCCCTCCGGGTCTCCTCTATGGCGGTGGCCATCCGTGCTGCAGCGTCTTCGTCCGGTGCCCCGACCTCATTCCCCTGGGAACGCCGTGCGAGCTCCGACAGCGGGAGGTCGAGCGTCTCCGGGGGAACCTCCACGTTTCCGATCGACCGCGTATAGGCCACGGCCTCGATCCCTTTGGGTGAAAGCAGACCCCGGGCCAGCGCGCCGGCGATCACGATCCCCACGGTCATCCTTCCCGAAAAGATGCCTCCTCCCGAAAGGTCCCGGGTATTTCCCCATCGTGCTCGGGCCGGATAGTCCGCGTGGCCCGGCCGAGGAACATCCTCGAGCTCGGCGTAAGGCCCGCGCTTCACGTCGAGGTTCTCGACGTAAGCGACGATAGGGTCCCCCGTCGCTTTGGCTTCCCGTACCCCGGAGTGAAGTATGAGCCGATCCTCCTCCTTCCGCATCGTGGCGAGCCGGCGCCCATAGGGTCTCCGTCGGTCCAACTCACGTTGGATAGCGGCGGCGTCGATCGGGGTTCCCGGGGGGATCCCCTCGACGATGACTCCGACCTGGGGTCCGTGGCTCGTTCCCGTGAGCGTCATGCTGAGGGTGTGACCGAATCGCATCATGGGGAGGCGCTGGAACATTCTCCGGTCACGACTTAACCTCTTCTCCGTGACATGTGACCCCCAGGGCTTCTATATCGCGAAGGAACCCCGGGTAGGATTTCGACGGGGCGCTCGTGGGACCGAGGAGGGACGGCTGCTCCAACCCCGCCGCTCCCACCACCGCACTCATGAACATGCGATGGTCGGTGAGGTCCAGAAGTTGGAGACGCGGGGCACGGTGTCCCCCCCGGATCGTGATGCCTTCGGCGGACGAGTCGACCACGGATCCCAGGGCCTGCGCCAGCCGGAGCACACCGCTCCGCCGGTCGGATTCCTTGAGGGCTAGATGGGACCCACCGGTCAGGGTCGAAGTCCCCTGCGCGTAGGCCGCCAAAACGGAAAGCAAGGGGGCAAGGTCGGGATTCGCATCGAGGTCCGCGCGGAAGGCTGTGAGCCCGCGGGGACCGGGACCGCGGACCTCGACGCTATCTTCCTCGGTCCGGTGGACCTCCGCTCCCGCTTCTCGCAAGATGTCGAGGAGCACCAAGTCGGCCTGAGGCCAAGTGGCAGGCAGTCCCTGAAGCGTAACCTTTCCTCCCGTGATGGCGGCGAGGGCCGCCAAGTAGGCTGCGGACGAAGCATCCCCTGGGATCTCGAAGGGGTCGGCGGAATACACTTGCCCTCCGGGTACATGAATGGCCCCCTCCCGCTCCTCGATCCGGATGCCGCGGGACCGGACGAACGCGAGGGTGGCCTCGACGTAGGGCACCGATACGGGGGCCCCTTCGGGTCGGATCACGCTCTCCCCCTCGGCGGCGGGAAGGGAAAGCAGGAGCCCGGAGAGGTACTGACTGGTTTGGGAGACGTCCACGCGCACCGCACCTCCATGGATCGGTCCTCGGACGCCGAAGGGCAGGGAAGTTCCGGTCGGCGGTGCGTCGATCCTGGCTCCCAGCGTACCCAGCGCTCGAAGGAGGTCGGTGATGGGCCGACGGGCCAGCCCCGGCTTCCCAACAAATGTCACTCTCGCGGTCCCCAGGGAGGAAAGCGAGGTAAAGATCCTGAGAGTGGTACCCGATTCTCCCACGTCGATCTGGGAAGGATGACCGGCAAGAGCCTCGGGCGGTTCGACACTCCAAACGTGCTCTCCGCCGGTCGTTTCCTCTCGTCGGACCTCCGCACCCAGTCCGCGGGCAGCTCGTAGGCTGGCCTCGGTGTCTTCGCTCAGCAGAGGATGTTTCAGTCGTGTGGGTCGGTCGGAAAGCAGGGCACTGGCGAGGGCGCGGTGGGTGTAGCTCTTGGACGGGGGCACGCGGATCCTTCCCCCGGCGATCGAAGGGAAGATCCGAACGCACGAAGCGGGGACAGGGGATTCTCCGAAGGGGGGCGGATCACTCATGGGACGCGGACGGCCCGGGAATGAATCCCGCGCTTATCACTTCCGCTCCCTCGGTCGGGAGCCGCCGGACCACGGCGGGCACCTTCGCCAAAGGCACCACGAACGCGAGCGCAGGCCCGTTCCCGGAGACACCGGACGCCAGGGCGCCCCCTTCCTTTCCCAGAGCATGTAACTGCGCATAGTCGTACCCCAACGCCCGCTCGACCAACTGGGTGTTGAGGCGCATCGCCTCGAAGAACCTTCCCGCGATCGCCAACCGGACCGCCTCGGTTGCGTCTTCCTTCACTCCGGAGAATAGCGCGCGCAGGTCCGAGGTGGAGGGGTGCTCCTTTCGCGGGACCCACAACACCGAGCGCAGGTCGGCCGGGAGCGCATCCGCCCGGAGCCGACGCATCTCCCGGACGTTCGAGACGACGACGCCTCCGGCGACCGAGGTGAGGGCATCGTCAAAGGCTCCCGTCACGCTGGTGCTGGTCTCCACGGCAGCTTCGGCACTGATCCGAGCCAAAGCCTCCTCGGCGAGAGGGTGGCGGAGTGCGACCGCCACCGACTTTGCAAGGCACGTGGAGACCGCCGAGGAGCTCTTCAGTCCCTTTCCGGGAGGTATCTGGGAATCGATGTGGGCCACGACCCTCAGCCCTCCCCGCTCCTCCGTCGCCCCGGCAGTCTTGGCCAGCACTTGGCGCAGGAACGGAGATGCGCGCTCCCCGCTCAAGGAGAGCGTGATCCCCTCATCCCGGGGCGCTCGCTCGACAAGGACCCGGCAGGTGCAGCTCAACCGTATGGCCGCGCTCGCGCCGATGCCGGCGGGGATCGCATTCACGAAAGAGACCGCGCCCCACGTGAGTGCCGTGGCCGAGAGGGACCGTGGGGTGTCCATCAGCCGTCGACCTCCCGAACCAGCTCGGACATGAGTTGCTGGGGCGCCTTCCTTCCCGTGAAGCGTTCGAAGCTCTCGGCGGCCTGGTAGACCAGCATTCGCCCTCCTCCCAGGTATCTCACCCCCGCTTGCTCCGCTGCGCGGCGGAGGAAGGGATCTGCAGGGGAATAGACGAGGTCCAGGAGGATCCCTCCCCTCCGGAACGCTTTTTCCAATGGTACCGAGAGCGGGGCCGATCCGGCCATCCCTACCGGAGTGGCGTTCACGACGAGACCTTCGGGACGCAGGGCATCCGGTGGGAGGTAGGAAACGAACTCGGAGGGGAAGTCTTGGACCGTTCGTTCCACGCGGGCACGGTCGCGCCCCGTCACGAAGACGTGGGCTCCTTGCTCCACCCCCGCGGCGATGACCGCCCGGGAGGCACCGCCCGCGCCCAGCACGAGGAGGGACTCCCCGGACCATCCCTCCTCACCCACTTCCGTCAGGATCCTGGCCAGCGCGGACACATCGGTGTTGAAGGCATGCAGTGCCCCAGGGGACCCTGTCTCCCAGGCGAGGGTGTTGGCGGCCCCCGAGGTTACGACCTCCTCTTCTTTGAGATCCGCAAGCTCTGCGGCGAGCTCCTTGTAGGGGAGGGTCACGTTCACTCCGCGGAGTCCAAGGGTCTTGAGGGCCGTGAGCGCTGGACGAAACTCCTCCGCCTCGACTAGGTCTAGAGCCACATAGAGCCAGGGTAGACCTACCTGCTCGAGGAAGCGGTGATGGACGAGCGGAGAACGCGAGTGTCGGATCGGATGGCCCATAACGGCGAGCCAGGGCGTCCCCTTCTTCGCATCGAGAAAGCTCCGCATCCGATCGGCGGGCAGCTGCGAAGGTTCCACGGTCTGCGAGCCATCCCCGGGCAGGCTGGCATAGACGAGGCCCATCCCAAGGGGTGCGGCAAGGACGCGGAGCAAGGGCCCGGAGGGGCCCGTGGTGTGCAGCACGTAGTGCTGCCCGGCAAATTCCCGGGCAAGGGGAACCAGCTCCCCCAGGGTCCGCCCGACCGTGGCAGGAAGGACGACCTTCCCATAGGACCCGATCTCCAGCGAGTCCCGCAGGGTCTTCCGGAGGAGTCCGAGGGGGGTGGATTCCACCAGGTGGGCAGAGAAGATCTGCCCCAGGTTACGGCCATAGGAATCGCGGAGGCTGCGTGCGATCCGCAGGTCCCGTGCCAACTCCAGATCAACGTACGTGAAGGGGAGGACCTCAAGGGCCCGTTGCAGGAGGGAGAGCCGGGCCGTCTCCTCATCGGGTCCCTCGCCCCCCTCGGACCGGGACCGAAGGGTGAGGATCGCCGGGATCCACTCGTAGTCCATGGGGATCTGATGGATCGTCGCAAGCCCCTCCACGTCTCCCGCGGGAATGCGATCCAGACGGACCTCCACCAAGTCGGCACCGGCTTCGGAGGCCCTCCGGAACTCATGCCGAAGTTCGTCAGGGGTGCGCCCGGGGAGTGTGACCACAAGCTGGGGCTTGGGGTGCGAGCTCTGCGGAGCCTCCGCGGTCATCGTTCCTGGATCGTTTCTTCGACAGCCCGGCCGAAGTGACGTGCCTTCGGGAGTGTGACTCCCCAGACCTTGCTCCCAGGGCTGAGCCCGGTGACGGCAAGTGGGCCGTCGACCCCGCTCAATCGCACGGTCTCGGCTTCCTGAGCGAAGAGCGTGAACCGCCCCCCCTCCACGGCGACCTCTATGAGCGACAAGGGCCGGCGTTCGATCTTGATTCGTCCCACACGTACGGCGCGGGAGCTCCCGCCAGGGACCGTGACCACGACCTGGTCTCCCGGCTCCACCTCCGAAAGATACCGGGTCTCTCCGTTTGCGAGGAGGGTGTAGGAGTGGATCGCCCCCGCATTGACCCGGAAGGGGCGGGGACGGGTGTATCGGGAACCGGCTGCCTCGCTGACGACGTGCAGGAGGAACGCCCCCGCGCTACCGACCAGCATCCCCTCCTTCTCGGTGAGCGTCGAGGTCGTGTCCAGGATCACACGGTCACCCATCCCTCCCGGGGCGACCCGAAGCACTTCCGCCTCCTTCCAGGTGAGGGCCCGGGGGATGAGTTCTAGGAGCCCCTCCAGTTGGGTGACCTCCTCTCCGTTCTTCACGGGTACGACCACGGCATCAGAGCCGCTCTCGAGGGCTCCGAGCAGGCCCGGAGCGCTGCGCGCGTTCGGTGCCCGTACCCATAGGGTTCCCTTTCCCTGCCGATAAGCAATGAGGTTCTCGAGCGGGATCACGCTCTCGCCGACAAAGGAGAGCAGAACGAAGTGGCCCCCGTGCAAGCGCTCGGCAATGCCTTCGAGTTCCTTCGGTTCTCGGACGGTGGCTTCCTGACCGAGCGGTTTTCCTTGGTCAGAGATCTCTCCCGACGTCCCTTTCCGGTAGACGGATTCACCTTCGGGCGGAACGCCTGGGGTCTCCTCGGAGAGCAGGAACCGATGGAAGCCCCGTTTCCTAGCGAACGCTCTCAGGTCCTCCGAGGCTCCGCCTGAGGTGATCTCGAGAACGATCCGGGGGAAGGACATGCTCGTGGAACGCTCCCGCTAGTCCGAGCGGGTGCCCGCTCCCCCTCGAAGGATCGATGCTACCTCACCGCAGAGGCCGGTGACATCCGCGTCCTGGAACAGATTCCTCCCTATGCAGATCCCCCGGGCCCCTGCCTTGAGAGAATCGCTCACGAGGTGAAGGAGGTCTTCCTTGCTGGAGAGCTTCTGGCCCCCGCCCACCAATACCGGGACATGGACTGAGGAGACGACCTTCCGAAAGCTTTCCGCTCCCGTAAAGGAGGTCTTCACGATGTCCGCACCCAGGTCCGCGGCGGCACGGCAAGCGTGAGCCACCGCTTCGGGATCGTACTCCTTGCCCTTCTTCTTCACGTAGGCCATGCAAAGGAGAGGAAGCCCCAATGCGGCGGTCTCCTCGGCGACGGTCCCCAAGTCCCGGAGCATTTCTCCTTCCCCGGGGACTCCGAAGTTCACTTGCACGCTGACAAAGTCCGCACCCAGGCGGACCGCCTCTCCGGCTGTGCCGGCCCGGTACTTCCAGGAGGGGTCTTCCGCCAGGGTTGTGGAGGCCGAAAGGTGGATTCCAAGGAGGGTGTGAGGCTGAAGAACGGGCTGGAGGCTCTTCACCGCCCCTTTGTGGACGATGAGCGCCGTAACGCCACCCTCCTGAAGTCTTCGGGCCAGCGGGGGCAGGGTCTCCAGGCCCGCTATGGGCCCCATGGTGAGGCTATGGTCGAGCGGAACCGAGAAGAGAGAGTGGTCAGGCGTGGGAAACAAGCGCTTCAAACGGATATCCTTCCCGCTCATCGTTTCGACCTTGAGTCTCGCCCGGGAAAGGTCAGCAGAATGCCGCTCATCAACTTTTGCCCGACCGGTCTGCACACGGCCCCGGCTTCAAAACTGGGCTTCCGAGAATCTGCGCATAGGTTTATTTAGGAGGAAGCCTCCTCCGGAACTGAGACACTCTATGCAACCACCCGTCTACTACGCAGCGCCCGCTCCCGCTGGTAATCCCCAGGTCGCGTCCGCGGTATCCTCCATCAAAGAGATCTTCGGGATCGTGCGTATCCTGGCGATCATTTTCGGTATCCTGCTCGTGCTCGGTGGGCTGGTCTTCGCGGCGTTCGCCTTTGCAGCCCAAGCAGCCTGCACGTCCGCGGCCGGTGCAGTCTGCAGCGGACTGGTCTGGCTTCTCTGGGAGCCCATCCTTCTCGTGATCTTCGGGTTGGTTGACATCTTTGTCTACCTCCAGATCAAAAAGATCGAGGTCATGGTCGACCAGGGTCAGTACCCGGCGGCCAAGGAGAAGACCTTGCTCTGGATGGTCCTCGGATTCATCCTCGGCGGCGTGCTGCTGGGTATCCTTCTCCTCATCGCGTACCTCAAATTCGAGGAGATCGAGAGTGCCCTTCGCGCCCCTCCCATGGGCCAGATGGTGTACGGGACACCCTACATGGCTGCCCCCCAGCCCGCCCCCTCGTATGCCCCCCCGCCCACTCAGTCCCCTCCTCCGGAGGCGGCGGCTCCCGTTTCTCAGCCGATGCCTCCCCCGCCCGCAGCCAGCGGACCGACATGCCCCCGGTGCGGAAAGCCGGCAACCTTCGTGCAGCAATACAACCGCTACTACTGCTACGGTTGCGGACAGTACCTCTGAGAAACCTACTGAAGCCGTAACCCAACGGGGAGGGTCCCGCGGTCGAGCTTCTGGACTGAGGCTCACCCAACCTTTAGTGTGAAAGGCTCGGCGAGGTGTCTGAGTCTCCGATCTCGGCGCGGCGTTCCTGAAGGGCCCTTACTAGCGGAGGGAGGAGTTCCTTCCAGTCCCCAACTAACCCAAGATCGCAGTGTTCGAAGATCGGTTCCTCCGGGTTCAGATTGATCCCGACGAT
>JAKAYL010000069.1 GCA_021809545.1 Thermoplasmata archaeon | reverse complement strand
CGTGCTCGCGACCTCCATCACTAGTGGCGCCGCCTATGTGGAAGACCGACTCACCGACATCCGCATCGGGATGTTCCTCGAGATCGCCACCGTTCCGGGCGCCTTCGTGGGCATCATCGCAACGATCCTGCTCAGCAAGAGCGGGTACGTGCCCCTCCTCTTGATCCTTCTCGGAGTGGTACTTCTCTCCACCCTCCCGCGGACCTTCTCCCACTTCCGGGAGGAGGTTCCCGAGGCGTCGGTACAAGATTCGCTCTCCCGCCGTCTACGCTTGCACGGGAAGTACCACGACGTTCACCTGCGCCGTGACGTCGAATACCGGGCCCACGACACCCGTCGGGCGCTCGGCACGATGTTCTCGGCCGGCCTCATCTCGGGGATGTTTGGAATTGGCAGCGGGGTCCTCAAGGTGACCGCCCTGGAGCACTACCTTCGGTTGCCGATGAAGGTCGCCACCGCCACCAGCAACTTCATGATCGGGGTCACGGTCGCGGCAGGCGTTTCCGTGCTCTTCGCCGGGGGATATATCAACCCCGCCCTCGCCGCCCCCGTGGCGCTCGGTACTGCGCTCGGTTCGTGGGGGGGAAGCCAGCTGCTGCCCAAGATCTCTAACATTGCCGTCCGGTTCATTTTCGTGCCAGTCCTCGTGGTCTTGGCCATCGAGGTCATTCTGAGGGGCTTGGGGGTCTTCTAGATGCCGGAACCCGATACGACGGACGTCAAGCTCCCTCCCAGGGCCTATTCTCGGATGGCGCTCGTGCTCCGCCTCGGGCTCGTGGTATCCATGACGCTGATCGTCCTTGCTCTCGCTGCGTACGTCGTCCACCACCCGGACCTCACCCAAGATCAACTCCTGACCCGCAACCCCATCGCAGACTACCTCTCCCCTGGGGGTCTTCTGGCGGGACTTATCGGCCTTCATGCCGAGGCGTACATGACCCTGGGCATCGTCCTGCTCGCAGCAACGCCGGTAGCGCGAGTATTCACCGGCATGTGGTATTTTTCGAAGGCCGAGGATATCCCCCTCACCTGGGTCGCAGGGACGGTCTTCTGCATGCTCCTGTTCGGCTTCTTCATCCTGGGCCCGTTGGTCAAATGATCCTCATTCTTCGTGCGGGGTTCGGGACAAGCCTGCCGTATGCCCCGGAGCATTCCCCGGATTCCCAGGCCGTCCTCTCGCTCGATCTTCTGAGGCTCACTATCCAATGGAGCGCCGCTGCCGCTCTCGCACAGGCAATCGAGAAGCGAGATCCGCGAAGTACCTGGGTCCTCTTCACTAGCGCAAATGCGGTCCGGACCTTCGAAGCGTTGGCGGATCGTATTGGGGGGGCCGCGGGGCTGTCCCACCTGCGGGACCAGCTTCCCGTCGTGGCCATCGGGACGAGGACGGCACAGGCTCTGGAAGGCTGGCGCACACGGCAACGCGTGGTGGCCACAGATCCCACTCCCGCCTCCCTCGTACAGTCCTTAAAGGAGGCCACAGTCCTTGAGGTGATCTGGCCCAACAATATGACTCGTCGCCGAGAGATCCCCGCCGCTCTGTCGGAGGCCGGCATTCGGGTGACCGAGATCCCGACCTACGGGGAGGAGATTGACCCCCAGACAGTGGAGTTTCTTCACCGATCGCTGGCCACCGGGGGCGTCTCGGGAATAGGATTCACGAGTGCCAACGTGGTGGGGACCTTCTTCGATCTGCTCGACTCCTGGGAGCCTTCGTTGAGGAAGATCCTCGAGAACGTGCCCTTGGGCGGGATCGGTCCGCTCACCGCAACGGTGTTGCAAACACGGGCGCACCGGGAGGTTTTGACGGCCTCCGAGACGTCAGTGGACAGTCTTGTGCGGGCCCTTAGGGACGCGCTCAGCCGGTAAGACCGCGTTTGCTCAGGGCATCGGCCCGTTGGTTCAATTCCCGCGGGACCCACTCCATCTCAACGTGCGAGAAAGAACTCGCGAGTTCGAGGAGCTTCTGATGATGCGGCTTCAGATGGGGGGCGCGCACCTTGTACTCTCCGGAAAACTGTCGGACCACCAATTGACTGTCACCCAAGATCCGCACGGGTCCTTGATAGCCCCGCGAGCGGAGGAACTCCAGCGCCTCCAGGATGGCCGTGTATTCTGCGACATTGTTGGTCGCTTGCCCCGATGCAGCGACTCGGCCGCATCCTTCGTGTTCCATCCCCTCCCCTTCGATCGTATAGCCCCAGCCCCCGTGGTACTGACCCCCGGTGCTGACCGAGGCGCCGTCGAAGTGAACTACGACTCGCCCCATGGCTGGCCGGCATTCTCTCCGGCAGCCGGTGCCTCTTGAGCCGGAGGTTCTGCTGAGGGTCCTCCGGAGGAATCCGCCGACCTCCGCTTCCTGCGGTGGAGCAGGAGGGCGATAACGACCGCCGCGACGAGGATCACCGCTACGACGATCAAGAGGTAGGACCATTCGGGGAGCCCCTTGGCCGTAGAGCCTCCCCCGGCTCCGGAACTCGTCACCTTGAGAGTGATGGTGGCGTTCGTGCTATGCCCCCGAGCGTCGGTGACCAGAACGGTTATGTTGAAGATGCCCGCCTTCGTCGGAGTGCAATCTAAGCTACTTGAGTTGGCCCCGGCACAACCCGCAGGGAGCCCTGAGTAAACGTAGCTGAAGGGTGCCTTTCCCCCCGTGACTTGGACGGTGAGGACCGACTTGGAGTTCACCGAGACGGGATTCGGGTTGGCTGCGAAGGAGGCGATGGTCGGCAGGGACCCTTGGGAGGCGAGGACGGTCACGGGCGTCGAGGCGGACGCAGTGTGACCGTTGGCGTCGGTGACCTTCACGTAGGACAGGAAGACTCCCGGTGCGGTGGGAGTGCAGGTGAGGGCCGCAGAGTTGGAGGTGGAACAGCCGGTTGGGAGGCTCGTGAATGCGTAGGTGTACGGTGAGGTCCCACCGATCGCACTCACGGAGAGCAGGGTCGTGTTCCCGAGATAGAGGGTCGAGGGTGTTGCAGAGAAGGCGACGATGCTAGGATACCCGGCCGGGGCCGTGACGGTGAAAACGAGCGAAGCATTCGCGGACAATCCCTTCGAATCGGTCACGGTGGCGAGCACCGTGAACTTGCCGGAGGAGGTCGGGGTGCAGAGGAGCTGGGCCGCGCTCTTCGAGGAACACCCGCTCGGCAGGCCCTGGTAGGCGTACGTGTAGGGGGGCGCTCCGCCCGTCGCCTGGAGAGAGAAGGTCGTGGAGTTTCCCAGCACGATGGGGTTGGGAGTGGCTCCGAACTGGGAGATGGATGGCCCTGTGACCGATGCGGGGTTCACGGTGAGGGTGGTCGTCCCCGCGGTGCTGCGGCCCGCCGCATCCGTGACGTTGACCGTGACGGTGAAGGTCCCCGTGGCGGTCGGTGTGCAGGCAAGGGACAAAGTGTTGGCGCTCGAGCATCCGGCCGGAAGCCCGGAGTAGAGATAGGTATACGGGGTGGTCCCTCCTGTCACGCTCACGGAGAACGTAGTCGCCCCACCCACAGTCAGGGTGCTGGGGCTTGCCGAGAACGAGGTGATCGACGGATTGGATGCCTGGGCCGAGAGGGTGACGTTGGCGTAGGTGACCTTTCCTGCGTAAACGGTGGCGGGAACCGAAGTCGGGGTGTATCCGGGAGCGCTCGCCGTGATCGTGTAGGCGCCCGGGGCCTCAAGGGCGGTTCCCTTTCCCTGAGTGAGGATCACGGGGAGAGAGGAAATGTTCACCGAGGCGGTAGCGGGGGTCACCTGCAGCCGGATCTCTCCTCCGGTCACCTTCGCGTAAAGGTTCCCGTCCTCTCCGGCAAAGTACTGGCCGGCCGGGGAGACGGTGGCAGAGGCGAAGAAGGATGTTGCGCTGGAAAGGCTAGTGGTGGGTTGGGGTCCCGACGTAGGGAAGTAGTCGATCTGCCCCCCTTCCGTGTCGACCAAGAGGTTTCCGCCCAACACCGTCGGGGTACCGGCGGCTTCGCTTCGGGTGAGGTAGCTCCATTGCTGAGTGAGTCCGGGCAGGGAGAAGGACCGGAAGGTGGTGTTGTCGCCCACGTAGAGCGAGCTGCCGAGGCAGAGAGGGGTCGCCAAGGATCGGTTCAAGGTGGCGGCAGTGCCTACGGTGCCCGTGGTCAGCGAGATGGGGTAGAGACCCCCTCCCGGGCTGGTCACGTAATACGTCGAACCGCAGACGGCTCCCGGTGCGTAGACTCCTCCCGGGACGCTGGCCGTCCACTGCGCACCTCCCGAGGTATTCAGCGCCACCACTCCGTTCCCCGTGGCGCTGAGGAGAAGGAGGCCGGTGGCAGGATCGTAGACGGGGGCTGAATAGATGGGGGTCGTGGACACCGCCTTCTCCCAAAGGACGGTCCCGGCCGAAGGGTCGATAGCGAAGAGAGTGCCGTTCTGGAGCGTCCCGAAGAGCGTGCTGCCCGCCAGGGTCAAGTTGCCGTAGATGGGCGCTCCGAGCGAGAGATTCCAGAGGACCGAGCCCCCCGGGGAGAACGCCGTCACTGCGCCGCGGATGGTGGTGGTGACCACCCCTCCCTGAGCGAGAGGGGTTGGGGACGATCGACAGGAGGAACCGAGCGAGTCTGCCCAGTTGAGAGCACCCGTGACCGCGTCGAAGCTGCGGAGGATCCCGTCGGAACCACAGGTGTAGAGCGACCCGGCCGAGACGACGGGGGAACTGGTCAGGATGTTCTGGGTCTGGTAGGTCCAGTTCACATCTCCGTTCGCGAGAAGTTCGGGCTGATAGTTCCCCAGGTAGCTGGAGGATACCGGCTGGGTATAGCTCCAGGGGAACTGGCTGGTGATGTCAGAAGAGCCGTAGACAGACTGCGGGAGCGGGCTCCGAGGAGGCGCGCTGAAGTTGAACATGTCGAGGGGTAAGTTCGACTGATTGTCGAGCGCCCCGAGCGAGGGAATCCCCCAGTTCCATTCGATGAAGTGCAAGATGGAGGAAGGCGTGTAGAAAGCGTGGGAGACGTAGCCTTCCTTCGTGTAGGGGGAGACGACCACCAGTGGGACCCGAAGTCCGGTACCTTCGGGAGTGGCGATCGGGCTGGGGGAATGGTCGAAGAATCCGCCGCCTTCGTCGTAGGTGATGAAGATCGCGGTGCTGTTCCAGTAGGCACTGTTCTCCACGGTCTGGACGAGCTTCAGGATCGACTGCTGTCCCTGGGTGACGTTCCCTCCGATCCCGAGCAAGCTGCCCGGATGTTCGGTGCAGCAACTCCAGTCGGAAGTGAACCAAGAGACCGAGGGGAGCGTCCCAGCGGAGATGTCCGTGTAGATCTGACTGTACGACTGCAGTTGCGGAATGCTTCCGTTGGCGTTGTACTCCGCCTGGATCCAGTTGAAGTACAGCATGGGCATGAGTTGGGAGAGGGTGGTACTGAAGTATATGCTCGGGCTACTACCGAGGTACCCGTAGTCCCCGTCGAAGGAGTTGTACGATATCCCGTACCGCTGGAGTTCTTGCGGGAGACTCGGGAACCATACCGTGTTGTTCGCCGGCCCGGAATCCCCGAGGATGGGGCCGGAGGTGATGGCATAGTAATAGAACCGGTTGGGGAGGGTGGGCCCCGCGAAGTCAGTGTAATAGTTGTCCGCAACGGCGTACTGTTGGGCGAGACCCAACTCATTCGCCACGATGTAGTTCGGATAGAGGCCGTCCGCTGTGCCATTGTTCGTGTAGTAGAACCCGTCCATCGAGCCGTTGTCTTGCTCGGAGAGGATGTTGTTCTGGGCGTGGGCCGGGGCGGAGAAGGACTGGTTGTTGGGATAGTTCCAGTTCAGGGGGTACTGCGGATTGTAGGATTTCACATTGTTGTAGGTGGTGGGCTGGGGAACGCCACCCGGGACCGCCCCGAAAGCGTTCGGGTAGTCCCAGAAATAGTTGTCGAAAGCGTGGTTTTCTTGGATGACCACGATCACGTGGGAGATCGGCGATTTGGTGTGGGGCATGTAGATGGCCCTCGTAACGGTGGTCTGCGTCGCATTCCCGCGTGCGCCGGCCGCAACGGTGGCACCGATCGGTATGAGCGAGAGCACGGAAACGAAGGCAAGGACGAGGACAATGACCGAACGGGCGAGGTTCCGAGGCACTGCTACGCCACAACTTCGCATCCTTGATAAGCCTTACTGTTTCCCGGGTTTCCTTGGGATACCCTCGAGGGCGAAGATTGGCGCTTCCCGGGTTTCGGGAACGGGGATTTTCGGGGGAGAGAACGCTCAGTGTCCGCGGGCGTCGCCCCAGACGTACTTGTGCTCCTGGAGCATCAGCCGCGCATCGAGCCGGTCTTCCAGGAGCCACTCGGCCAGGGGGGCCGAGGGGACACCCCAGACCGGCTGGAACACCTTCTGGGCGGGAAACGGGTGGTCTTCGAGGAATTTGCGGGCGAACTCATAGTCCTTGCGATCCCGGATCACGAACTTCACCACGTCCTCGGGCCGCAGATGCTGCAGGTTCTCGGTCCGAAGGGTCTTCTCCATTCCTGAACCGGGGCACTTCACGTCCATGCTGACGAGGACCCCAGGGAGTCGCGTGTAGGGTGCGATATCCAGCGACCCTCCCGTCTCGATGAGGATGCGGTACCCTTTCTCGGAGAGGATACGCGTGAGCTCCAATCCCTCTTTCTGGAGGAGCGGCTCTCCTCCCGTCAGCGAGACGTTCTTAGCCTGGTAGGACTCCACCTTTGCGAGTACCTCGCTGAGAGGGATCTCCGTGCCTTCCTCGAAGGAGTACGTGGTGTCGCACCAGGTGCACCGGAGGTTGCATCGGGCCAAGCGCACGAACACCGTGCGCAGGCCAGTCTCCGGCCCCTCCCCTTGGAACGAATGGAAGATCTCGATGATCCGCATGCTCCCCCGAGCAGCGCCCGAAGGGTAAATAAGTAACTCCAAGTGTCGTCCCGATTCGCCCACGAGGTACTGCAAGATGGATTCTCCCCCCGACCAAAGCATCGAAACCCGGGAGCGACACTGGCAGGAACGTTGGCGGACAGCGGAGATCGGGAAAGCGGTCGCCGAGGAAGGCCGACCGAAGTTCTACATCATCTTCGCATACCCCGGTCCCTCGGGATTCCTCCATTTGGGCCACATGCGGGGATACTCCTATGCGGACTCCATCGCCCGCTATCATCGCACGCTCGGCAAGGCTGTCTTCTTTCCCGGTGGGACCCATGCCAGCGGGCTCCCTGCGATCACGTTCGCTGCGAAGGTCGCCCGTCGGGACCCTGACACGGTGGAGGAGCTGACCGCCCGTGGTCTGACCGACCCGGAAGTACGGCGGCTGGAGACCCCGGAGAACGCCGCTCGTTACCTTGGCGAGGACTACTGGACCCTCTGGGAACGTTTCGGGATGTTGATGGACCGGGGTGCCAACCTCACCACGATCGATCCCGACTACCAGCGATTCATCACCTGGCAGTTCCTCCGGCTCCAGCGGCTGGGGAGGCTCGTCCAGAAGCCCTACTATTCTCCTTACTGCCCCCG
>JAKAYL010000068.1 GCA_021809545.1 Thermoplasmata archaeon | reverse complement strand
CGGGGCTCTCCAAATGCTTAAGAGGAGCGTGCCCCTGGTTGGGTTTGGTCCCACTCCGGTGGGACCTGAGCTCCGAGAAGTGGTCCCTCCTGACCGTTTGAGTCCGGGCGGGTCGTCCGGTTGGAATGAAGAGAGGACAACCCCGGAGTCCAACAGCCCCGGCCAGGTCAGGACGCAAAGAGGGCCGTTTCGTGCCAGTCCGTGAAGCGCTCCGTTTAGGCCGGGGAACACGGCGCCCGGAGATCCCTTGGGGCCGGATCGGATGTGACCAGTTTTCAGAGGATGTGGTCAATAACCCCCCCTGCGCCTTTAGGGTGGGCGAGGAACGAAGAACATGACCGAGACCTGTTGCGACAACGGAGACGAAGCGGCTGCGACGTATGGACCCTGGCTCTGGAGCGCCTACCGCGCGCACAACGAGCTCCTGCGGGACAAGCTGAAGGCGAAGTTCGAGAAGGAGGAAGGGCCGTGGCTCGACGAGGTGGCCGGTCTCCTGGTCGACTGGGTGAACGCCCGGTGGGAAGGGGGACGCAAGAACGAGGAGCGGGAACGGGCCGTCCGGGAGAAGCTCGACAAGCTCTTCTCGGAATGAGGAGGGGCATGACCGCCGTTAAACCCCCTGCCGGAGGAGGTCGGGAGATGCCCGGCTCGGGCCCCCGTCCTCCGCTCCCGATGCCGGTTCCCGGGCAGGGGCCGAAGTTGCCCCTCGCCGGAGTGTAGCCCCGGGGGCCAACAAAGCCTAATACGGAGCGCCCGCATAGAAAGGACATGCCCAGGACACGCTGGAACGGGATCGGGCTGCGGGCCGCTCCCCTCGACCGCAAGGTCCTCGATCTGATGTCGGAGTTCCCGGGGGAGATCACCTTCGCCGGCCTGCGACGGACGCTCGGGGCCCACCAGGAATCCCTTTCGAGGACGCTGCACCGGCTCGAGAGGGACGGGGCGGTCGAGCGCACGGACCTCGGCTACCGGATCTCCGAGCGGGCGATGATCCCCGGCGGCGCTTCCGGGCACCCCCGGTTCCCGATGGCGGGAGAATCCCCGGTGACGGAACTCCGGCTGACCCGGGAGGAGGATGTCACGCGGATCCTAGGCTTCCTGGCCGGCCGGTGGTTCGGGGAATTCCGTTGGATCGGCTCCTTTGAGGATGGACCGCGCACCACCCTCCTCTGGAGGGCCTCGCACCGCCAGGACTCCCTCGCGCTGGTCGTGGAAGGTTGCCTCCTCCGCGTCTATCACCGGGCCGGGAACCCCTCCGCCGGCACCGAGCCCCCGGCGGCCTACGAACTGCTCCAGCAGGCGCTCCGGGGACTCCAAAGGACCGCTCCCGCCCCCCGGGCCACGGGAACCCTCCATCTCTCCCTTCTCCGCGAAGTCCCCGCGTACCAAGGGCGCGCCAACTGAAGTCTGTTCAGCGAGGATCGGGGGCGGAGCGGGCCACGGCCCGCACGATGGCCTCGATCACCGCTTCTTCGGCGGCGAACCCCAAGAGGTCCGCCAGTGCCCCCGGATAGGGGGCTTCCTCACCCCGGGGCCACAACGGGACGTCCCGGTTCGTGGTGACGGCGAAGGAGATGTCCCCGTCGCTCGCCATGTGCGCGGGGGAGACGCAACGGGCGACCGCATCGTTGCCGGCACGGGCCATCCGGTTCAGGTCCCAGCGAGTGGCGGGTGCGTCGGTGGCCACGAGGACGAGCACCGTCCCTCGCGCCCGCTCCAGCTCCTTGAGGTGCGACCAGCGCCGCAACAGGTCGGCCTTCGTGGCCCACCCCTTCCCCCGGGAAGCGCGGGCCCCCGCAAGGATCTTGCCGCTGGAGGGATCTATCACGTTCCCCACGGCATTCAGTATGGCGAGGGCGCCGACCGAATACCCTCCGGGGATCTTCCGGGCGCTGCTTCCCTGGCCCCCTTGCATCGCGAGCTTGCTCCCGTTGAGCTTGCCGACTCGGGCCCCGCGGCCAGCGCCCACGCGGCCCGAGGGGACGGGCTTTGCCGAGGCGGCAAGGGCCGCCCGGTAACCGAGTTCCTCGTAGTCGACCGCGAGCTCCCGGTTCCGCGGTAGATCGAAGATGACCGCCCCCGAGATGCTGACAAGAGGGGTGCGGGCCCCCCAGAGCGGGGTCCCTCCCCCCACATCGAGCACCAGCCGGCGGATGCCTCGGGCGGCGTCGAGCCCGTACAGGGACCCGCCGGAGAAGAAGAGGGCGTGGATCCTTCCCATCGCGCCCCGCAGCCCGAGGCCGTCGGTGTGGTAGGTCCCGGGGGCCCCGCCCCGGACCTCTACCGCCCCCCGGCCGGTCTGGGGAAAGAGGACCACCGAGACCCCGGTCTCCTCCTTTTCGTCGGTGGCGACCCCGACCCGGAGCCCCCGGACCTTCGCGAGAGTGTCTCCTTCCTCCGTCATGGTTCCAGGGCGAGGGACGCATAGCCGACGACCGTCTCCATCGGCTCGGCGTCCCCGCTCGTCCCTTGCTTGAGCAGGCGGATGCGCAGCTTGCGATCCTCGAGGGCGGAGAGGAGCGCCGTGGTCGGGGCGATCCCGCACATCGAGATGTCGTTCGAGACCACCGTCTCGTAGAGCTCCCCAGGGGAGAGCGTTTGGAGCGCCCGGAGCGCCTCCCCGTCCCAGTGCGCCGCCTCCTCGGGCGGCAGATAATGGGAGAGATCCGTCGAGGAGAGCAGGAGGACGTCCTTCCCGGCCGTGGCGTCTCGCACGATCCGACCCACCTCCGTAAGGAGAGGGAGATCCATGAACGTGACCTGGAGCGCGACCATGGAGAAACGGTTCCCCCACAGGTACTGGAGGAAGGGAAGCTGCACCTCGATGGAGTGTTCGAGGCGCTGCGAGCGAGCGTCGATCTCGACCGGGGGCCTTCCGAGGGCCTTCAGGAGCTCCCGGTCCGTCGGGACGACCCCGAGGGGGGTCGCCCAGTCCTCGTCGGAGAGCGTGAAGAGCCCTCCGGTCCCATGATGGTTGACCCCGAGGATCACGACCGTCTTCGGAGGACGGGCCTCCCCCAGCTCGAGGTAGAGGTGGGCCGCCACCGGACCCGAGTAGACATAGCCCGCATGGGGGACGACACCGGCCACGATCTTCCGGGCGGGAAGCTCGTCGGTCTTCCGGGGAACGCGCCCCGGCCCCCGCTCGCAGAGGAAGGATTCTTTGATCGCAGCGAGGAGCGCCTCCTTCTCCCGCGGATAGAACGTCCCGGCCACCGCGGGAGACCGGGGGGGTCGCTGGGGTCGCTCGTTCGTCATGACGGTCCTTTCCCCACGCTCACTGCGCGGAAAGTATCTTCACGAGGGACTCGGCGTCGGCCGGGTCGAGGCGAACCCGGGCCTTGGGGAACCCGGGGCTGTCGGGGTAGCGGGGGATGATGTGAAAGTGGAGGTGAAAGACGATCTGGCCGGCGATGGCCCCCTGGTTGACGCCGACGTTGTAGTCCGGGGCGAGGCGCTCGACGCGGCGGCAGAGCTCGGCGACCGCCCCCAGCATCGCCCCGTGGTGCTCCTTCGGGAGGTCCGTCAGGCGGTCGACATGCCGCTTGGGCACCACGAGGAGATGCCCGCGGCTCAAGGGGAAGAGGTCAAGGAAGGCGAGCGAGAAGTCGTCCTCCCAGATCTTGTAGGAGGGGGATTCCCCCGCGGTGATCTTGCAGAAGATGCAGTCCCCCATCACCCGTGGAGAGGGGGCTAAAGCTTTGAAGGCTACGCCCATTGTCTTCCGCATGGCAGGGTGGGTTCCCCGTACCCTTACGCTGGCCCTCGTGGTGGTGGTCCTCCTCGTCTTCCCTCCCCCCGCGCACGGGAACCCCGTCCCCCTCCCCGACGCCGGGGCACCCCATGCCTACTTCACGGTGCCTGCACCGATCCCGGGAGCGCGGTACGTTGGACCCCTCAGCCCGTCCCGGGAGATCGGCATCGTGGTCGGTCTGCAGTATTCCCATCCCACTCTCCTGGACTATCGGCTGGCGCATCCCGGGTCCCCTCTCTCCGCTGCCCAGTTCACCGCCGAGTTCGCCCCCTCGCCGGCCGAGGCCCGCGCGGTCGAGGCCTACTTCCTCCACCACGGCGCCACCTCGGTGCAATTGGTGGGAGGTGGCGATCTGCTGTGGGTCACCCTGAATGCCGGGACGGTCCCGGCACTCTTCGGGACCCAGCTGGCCTGGTACACCGCCGGGACCGCGCGTTATTACGGAACGGTGGGAACCCCCGTACTGCCCTCCGCTATCGCTCCCGATGTGACCGGCATCTCCGGGCTCACGGACAGCGATCTCGTGCAGTTCTCCCTTGCCGCCCGGGAGGTCCAAGGCTACCAAGGGATCGTGTCGCCCGGGAAGACTCCCTTCCAGTACGACACCGTCCAGGGAAGTTCGACCCAGATCTTCTGGGGCACGGACTACCAGGCCGTCTACAACGAGCTCCCTCTGCTTCAGAGCGGGTTCAATGGTACGGGGTACGCGGTCGCCTCCCTGCTCACCTCCGGTTTCAACCAGAGCGCCAACGGGGGCGCCGGGGAGAACCTCCCTCCCTTCGATCCCGCGGCGATCAAGCTCTACTATCAGCTCAGCTTCCCCACCGGCGCCGCCGTCCCCACACCGATCGGAGTTCCCGTCGGGATCGGGGGCGTGACCCCGCCTCCCCCGGGTCCTCCCCCGAATGTGAGCGGGCAACCCCTCAACGACGATTCCGGGGCCGTGGACGAGAATTCGCTCGACATGGAGATGGCGGGAAGCATGGCCCCCGGTGCGGCCCTCTACAACTTCTACTTCCCCGGGAGCCTCATCGAGCAATCGTTGAGCAACGCGGCCTCCTACTTCGACGTGACCCTGGGGGACGCGCTCTCCTACAACTACGGGTCGAACCACCTCGCCGCCATCACCAACTCCTGGGGGCTGACCGACCAGGTCGACCCGGTCTGGAACGGACTCGAGAAGAAGGCCGCGGCGATGAACGTGACGCTCCTCGCCTCCTCCGGGGACCAGGGGAATGCCCCCTCCTCCGTCCAGAGCCACCCCCAGGGACAGTGGCCCGGCTTCCCCGCCACGGCGACCTACAACAGCTACGGGGTCATTGCGGTGGGCGGCACAGAGGTGACGGTCAGCGGGCAGCCCATGGGGGCTCCCTGGGACCCCACGAGCAGCACGATCCCCCCGTACGGCTACGATGCTCCGAACATCACCGGGGTGACCAAGGATGTCGCGTGGTACACTCCGAGTTCCAACCCGAACGCCTTCGGGGGCACCGAGGGAGGGATCAGCATCTACGTGAACGAGCCGATCTGGCAGGCCACCTCCGCTGCGCAGTCCCCGATCAAGTACTCCGCGGGCCAGGAGGGGACGTCCTACGCCCGGGCCGTTCCCGACGTCGCACTCAGCGGGTACTCCACGATCGCGTTCTCCGCCACCCAGACCCAGGGCCAGAACATCCTCGTGGCCATGGGGATCTTCGACGGCACGTCCATCGCCTCCCCCGTCCTGGCGGGGCTCCTCGCCACCGTCTCGCAGAAGGTCGGGCATCCTCTGGGCTTCCTCGACAACCAACTCTACAACGTCTCCAGCTACTTCCAAGCGAACCCCGGGGCCCAAGATCCCTTCGCGGACGTGACGTCGGGCGCCAACTACGTCTTCAACGCGTCGACCGGATGGGACGCGGTCACCGGATGGGGAAGTCCCAACGCCGTGCTCCTCGCCTCCGACCTCACAAATCCCACCTACGTGAACTATGTCTACGATCCCGCAGGGGTTCCGGGGAACGCCTCGGGAGTTCCCCCGACCGGGGGGCAGCCGCCCCACTCGCCCGCTTCCACGACCTTCTCCATCCCGGTCCTCTACATCGTCGTCTTTGTGATCCTCTTTGCGCTGCTCATCGCGATCTTAGCGGTCCGGGCCTCCCGACGCCCCAAGCAGGTGCCGATCGCACCTCCCTACCCCTATGGCCCCTACCCGCCCCCTCCCCAGTACTATGGGGGTCCCCCGGGGCAGCCGATGGTTGCCCAGCCGCAAGCGCTCTACGTCTGTTCCTACTGCCGGCGAACCTACCCTCCCCAGTGGGGATTCTGCCCTTATTGCGGAACGAACCCCCGGCAGTGAGCGGGGAGACCCCGGCCTGAGCCCCGACCCGGGGTACGGGCGTCCTCTCCCCTTTTCCCGACAACCTATTTCCCTTCCGGGAATCGGCTCCCCTATGGCGTCATCGGCACCGGGGCGGGGGATCCTCCTTCCCGTCTATCTCTCCGCCATGGGCACATGGGCCGCCTATGCGATGGTCGTGGTCGTGCTGCCCTTCCGTTTCGAAGAGCTCGGACTTTCGGTCGTCGAATACGGGACGGCCCTCGCTGCGTATGCCCTCGGCACGCTCCTCACCGAGGGCCTGTGGGGATACCTGGCGTTCCGAGTCGGTTCCGCTCCCGCACTGGCGGGCCTCGGCGCGGTGACGGCGGCGTCGATGCTGGCCCTCGGATTCGCCCACACCTTCGGGGAATTCACCCTCCTCCTCGGGCTCTACGGGGCGCTGGTGGTCTACTCCACCCCGCTCATCCGATGGCTGGGGATGAACGCCTCCGGAGCGGGCACCGCCAGCCAGGGGCTCGGCCGCCTCGGCCTCTTCTTCGGCGTCGGGATCAGCGCGGGGACCGCGGCGGGCCCGCTCCTCTACTCGATCGGAGGGTTCTGGCTGAACGTTTCCCTGGGAACCCTCATTTTCGCCCTTGCGACCGTCCCCTTGGTCCGCCTTCCCTGGAAGTCGGTCACCCTCCCTCGGCACCGGCCCACCGGACAGAGCGCTTTCCGGGCCGTGTTCGAGCGCCAGTTCGCTTTGGCCTCGCTGCTCGTGGTCCTCTACTTCGTGGTCTACACGGTGGTCACGAATTTCCTCCAGTACTACTCCATCGGCCTTTTCCACGGCACGATGGACGACGCAGGATACGTCATCGGTGCGGTGCGCGCGGTCGCGCTCGTCACCGGGCTCTTGCTGGGATCCTCGATCGACCGCTGGGGACCGGCCCGGGCAGCGCCGATGGGATTCCTCCTCCTTGCGGCCGGGGCGCTGGGCACCTGGGTCTCGTCGACCTATCTCGAGATGGCGCTCGCCTCTCTGGTCCTGGCTACGGGCGCCGGCTGCCTCGGGGTCTCTCTCCTTCCCCTCGCCCTCTCCCGGATCCCTCACGCCCTTCAGGGCACCGCCGTCGGGGTCTTCGGGTCGTTCGAGGACCTGGGCCTCGTCGTGGGACCGGTCCTGCTCGGGGTCGTGTATTCCACCCTGAGCCCGAGGGACCTTTTCCCGGTCGCCGCTGCCATCTCGCTGGGGGCCCTGCTGCTCGCGCTGGTTTCGAGGACCCCGGCGGGTCCCACCGCCCGACTCCCGGAGAGCCCAGGAAACGCTCTCTCATGAGACGTCCGGGCCCCCCAAGAATGGAACAGACTTATCTTGCCGGACGACCTTCGAGGGGTGGGATGACATCGCTGGTCCCGTCAGAGGTCCGCCCCGACGAGGTCTATCTGGAAGGGGTGGGCGCCAACCGGGGAGAACCAC